>DAOUGY010000174.1:0-17971 GCA_034428975.1 Anaerolineaceae bacterium
GAATTCGAATCTGCAACCTTTTGCTCCGCAAGCAAACGCTCTGTCCAATTGCGCTACGGGGACATTGCCTTGAGCGTCCTTAATATACTCCGTTCTGCCCGAATCGTCAAGGTAAAATATTTTCAGCCCACCCGGCAGGCGCGCCGCGGCAAAGGGCGCCCGTTGGGTTTCGGGCTGTGTCCCCGTTCATCTTACTCCGGCAGGATCGGGTACGTGCTGCCGGCGTGCGGGAAAACCAGCACGTTGGCCGAACCGGGAAAGCGCTGCGCGGCGCGCGCCAGCGCGGCCTGCGGGTCGGGCTGGAAGGTGACGAACGGCAGGCGCTCGTGAATTTCAGCCGGGATGGTGGGTGCGTAGAGCATCAGGTCGGCGCGGCGCATGGCCTGCAGCGCGAAGTACAGGAAGAACTTGTCCTCTTCACCCACGCCCTTCAGCTTGAGGCGCGGAATCAGCGGCAGCAGCACCGGCGCCAATGTTTGCATGCCCTTGCGCCCCAGCGGCAGCTTCTTCTCCACCAGGCCAAACACGCCCACGCCTTCCTCGGCGCGCACCAGCGTGATCATCGCCCCGCCCGGGCGCACGGCGCGCACGGTGTTGGCCAGCGCCTTCACGCCCTGGCGCAGGTCCTGGTCCATGGGGTGCGAAACGCTGATGACCACATCCGCCATGGCCGGAATGGGCACGCCGTAGATGCTCGCGCTGACGCGTGTGCCCTCGCGGTGCGCGGCGATCGGGTCGCCACTGACGATGCGCACCACCTGCAAGGCGGCGTTGAGCACGGCGTTGACGATGAAGACCTGCCCCTTGAGCATGCGCGCGCCTTCTTCCAGGTCGAGGCGCATGGGATTGTTCTCAATCGGCTGTCCGACCATGTTGAAGGTATCGGGACGGCAGTTGAGGCTGTGGTTGTTGGCGATGGTGGCGCGCCCGGCCACGCCAGGGATCAGGTTCTTATAGCCGCCGCCAAAGCTGGCGATGATGTGCGGTTCGATGCAGCCCACCGATACGATCAGGTCGGCTTCGGCGACGATGGAATGGATGTATACCGGCGAGCCGTACGAAGTGGTGCCCAGAAAGGTCAGCTTGGCCGGGTCGTCGCAGTCGGGATTTTCCCAGCGCAGGCCGGCAAGCAGCTCGGCGCCAACGCGCTGCGCCAGCTCGGCCCCGGTCATGCCGCGGTGCAAGCCCAGGGCTGGCACCAGGGTGATCTGATCGCGCTGCGCCCCGCCGCGTTCCAGTTCGGCCAGCACGGCCGGCAGGATTTTAGAGACGGGGGTGGGGCGCGAACCGTCGTCCACCACCAGGGCAATTTTTTGCCCCGGCCTCACCCGCTCGGACAGGCGCGCGCCGCCGATGGGTTCCTGCAGACTGCGCTGCGCTTCGGCGCCGGCATCGGGCACGCCGGGCAGCGGCGCAGGCGACATCACGCCCATCAGGTTCCAGCGCTGCGGCAGGTCGAGTGTGATGGGCTGTTCGCCCCATTCCAGTTCAACGCGATGGTCGCTCATGGGTTTCCCTCGGTTTACTTCGTAATCAATTTCCGGGGTTGAATCCAATTCAATCCGCGGGTTCGTTCGGATGGTTGATGTTGGGTTTCGAGCCGGGCGGCATCAAGCCGGGCACGCGGATCATGCCCTCAGCCACAACCTACTGAACACCACCCACTACAAACTACCCACTGACAACGGCTTTTCACCCCTGCCGGTTCAATTGCAGCATCATCACCGTGGCGCGCGTGTTCTCCTCAATCGCCAGCTGCACCTGAATGATCTGTGCGGCGGCAAAATTGATCAGCGCGTTGACCACGCCCCAGCCGAGCATGCCGAGGTAGATGGTGTCTTCCACCAGCCCCAGCGAACGGTAGGGCAGGCCGAGCATGTTCAGTTGCAACAGCGATGTGATCACCGATTCGCCGGTGATAAATGAGATGATCAACATCAGCAGGCCGATGGCCGCCACCACCAGGCTGATCCAGCCCAGAATCATAAAGATCGTGCTGATCAGGCGCAACACGCCAAAGCGCTTTTTCATTTCGTCCTCCAAAAAAATGGCAGATGGATTTTAAATTTAGTACAGGAATGGGGAAAAATCAATTCAAATACGGCATTAAAATGCCAAGCGCCCGAGTGAGGGGGACACCCAGGCGCTTGACATTGATAATCTTAACATGAATTTCTAAAGGAAAAATTAAAAGGGATGTTTTAAACATTGCAGAATCGTTGCAATTCCTGTTAATTCTTTTAACACTTACTCCAATCCGTGCACCATCCAGACATTGGGTTCAACATACACGCCCCGACCGGCTTGCAGGTCCATGTCCACTGGGTTGAGCGCGCCCGGAATGAGATACAGGCCCGATTCGGGGAATTTTAAATCCGTCCAGTCTTCCCACTCCTGCGGCGTACCGCTAATCTGCATGGAATGCGGGCAAATGCGCACCAGGCTGCCGCCCAGGCGCGCGTGCACGCGCATCCAGGGGTCAAACGGCAGGCCGCTGTCGTTTTGCCAGGTGATGTAGCGTTCCATCGGCGTCAGCGGGTACAGGTTCTTCTTCGACGGGCGCACCGGGGCCGCCAGGCTGCTCAGACCCTGCGCGCCGCCAATATCCTTCATGGCTTCCACCATCTGAATGCTGATGCCGCGGCTGCGGTAGGTGGGCGCGATGGAAATGGACAGCGCCGCCAGCATGTTGGGCACGTGCCCGGCAGCACGGTGATCGAAGCCGGTCTCCAGCGCCCAACCGAAGCCCTCGTCGGGCAGTTCCTCAATATCGCCTTCCCAGTGCAGCGGAATGCTGTTGCCCACCGCCACCACCTCGTCCTGTTCCTCCTCCACCAGCGCAAACTGGTAGCGCGGGAACACTTCATACAAATCGTCCCAATAGCGGTTGGCAACGGCGTCGTGCAGCATAAATTCGGGCCAGGCGTCTGCAATCACCTGCTGCATGGAATCAAGCAGATCACTGCGCTCATCAAGCGTGTGGATGGCAAACCGGGATAAAAACATGGGTGGGAATTTTCTCCGTTGCAGGGGGCTGGGGCCTGCAGCCTTCATAAGATCTTCGAATCGTCTTCACAATTTCTTCACATCCGTCGATTAATATTGTAACTGTAAGCGGGCGATCCCGCAAATTCGTTTCAACAAATTACGGAGGTTTCCATGCAGAAGAAGTGGATGATTATTGTTGCTCTGGCCGTTGTGGCGGTTGTGTTTGCCGGTGTCGGCCTGGTGTATGCTCAGGCCCCCACGCCCAATGCGCCCGATGGCGCGCCGCAGTACGGTTTTGGCCGCGGCGGCATGATGGGCCGTGGTGGCATGATGGGTGGTTATGGCGTGGCGCGCGGCGGCACGGCCGGCCCGATGCACGATGCCATGGTGGCCGTTTTCGCGGAAAAGTTGGGCCTGAGCGTGGATGAGATCAACGCCCGCCTGACGGCCGGCGAGACCATGTTCCAGATCGCCGAATCGAAGGGCGTGACCGGTGAGGATTTCACCGCCCTGATGCTGGATGCGCGCACGTCGGCGCTCGATCAGGCCGTGGCCAACGGTGACATCACCCAGGAACAGGCCGATTGGATGAAGAGCCGCTGGGAGCAGGCCGGTACGACCGGTGGATTTGGCGGCTGCATGACCGGTGACTACACCGGGCGCGGCGGGCGCGGCATGATGGGCGGCCGCGGCGGGCGCTGGTAAATCCATACAACGATCTCTGAATAGCACCGGCCGGGAGCATATCCCGGTCGGTTTGCTTTATTGCATGATCTTAAAAAAAACACTATACTTACCTTAGTCGTGGTTGGTGGTCACCCATCCAACGGGTGATTTTCTAGAGG
The DNA here is from genome assembly GCA_034428975.1 of Anaerolineaceae bacterium. Taxonomy (GTDB): domain Bacteria; phylum Chloroflexota; class Anaerolineae; order Anaerolineales; family Anaerolineaceae; genus DAOUGY01. Next base: position 3,834 of record DAOUGY010000174.1, read on the forward strand.
GGATCTGTACAGCAATCCGTCGTGCCACCCCCTCGGGCATCAGTCATCTATGTTTGCGATGTGGGAGGAAAAATGACTGCTTTGTTGAAAGTGGAAGGTATTGGCCCGACGTATGCGGCCAAGTTGAAGGCCATCGGCATCGGCTCGGTGGAAGCCCTGCTGGAAAAAGGCGCCACCCCCGCCGGCCGCAAAGACATCGCCGAGAAGGCGGACATCGCCGCCAGCCTGATTCTGGAATGGGTCAACCATGCCGATCTGTTCCGCATCAAAGGCGTGGCCGAAGAATATGCCGACCTGCTCGAAGAAGCCGGTGTGGACACGGTGGTGGAACTGGCTCAGCGCAACGCCGAACACCTCTTCAAGAAGATTGTGGAAGTTAACGAAGCCAAGAAACTGGTGCGCCGCTTGCCGCTTGAGAAGCAGGTGGCGGAATGGGTGGACCAGGCCAAGAAGCTCGAACGCAAAATCCACTACTAAACCGCATCATCTCACGCGAAAGCAGCTCCCGGGGTTTCCCCGCGGGGGCTGTTTTTTATTACAGTTCCAGCTTGCATTCCGGTAAAAAACCGTTACAATACATTTATAAGTACAATCGTTCTATTCGCATAAGAGGCCCTCTGCATGGATGCTGCGTCCACACTTCGCGCACTGCTCGTCATCACCGCGTTGTTGATGTCGGTGCTGGCTGTGCTGTTCCTGCGCCGCCGTCACATGCCTTTGCCGGCCTATATCCTGTGGGGTCTGCTGGCACTGGGCCTGCCCATTGCCGGCCCGCTCTTGGTGATTGCCCTGCAGCCCGGAGACGCCATTCAATCCTGACCGCCCCACGGACGGTCACCCTCACCACCGGCAGCACCCCTGAAAGGCAGGCGTGCTGTTTTTGTTCCGATTGGAGGTCCCATGCGCACCGTGCGACGAATTTACTTCTACCTGGTGGCTTTTGTCAGCCTGCAAATCGCGGCTTCGGGCGCCAGCACGCTGCTGGGCAATCTGCTCAACGGCCGCCTGCTGGACCCCCAGCAGAATATGTTCGCCGAGGGATTGTCGCTGCTGCTGGTCAGTCTGCCGGTGTTGCTGCTGCACTGGGGCATCGCCCAGCGCGATGCGCGCCGCGACCCGTTGGAGCGCGCCGACCGCATCCGTGCGGCGTTTCTGTACCTGACCCAGACCGTTGCGCTGGTCATTGCCACGGCCAACGGTATGAACCTGATATCCTGGCTGGGGCGGCGATTCCTGCCGCCCTACGAATCCTGGAAGCTGATGCCGGGGGAATACGGCGCATGGAATTTTCTGGCGTGGATTGCCGTCGAGCTGTTGGTCTGGTTCGTCTTCCGGCGCATCACGGCGCGCGAGTGGCGGGAAGCCCCCGGCCCCGAGCTGGTCACCTGGCGGCGCGCCCACTGGTATTTTTGGGTGGTCTATGCCACGATCCTCTTTTTCACCGGCAGCACCGAAGTGATCAACTTCTGGCTCTCGCCGGTGATGCGGCAGGAATACGCGCTATACGACCCTCTCCTGGGCGGGCTGGGCAATCTGCTGGTGGCCATTCCGGCGTGGGTCATCGCCTGGCGCCGGGTGCAGGCCGGCCTGAAGCAGCCCGGTGAAAGCACGGCGCTGCTGCGCCTGATGGCGCTGTACCTGCTGGCGTTGGCCGGGGCCGCCGGGACGATTGCCGGCGCCGGCGGTTTGCTGGGCATCGGTTTTCGCGCTTTGCTCGGCGAAAGCTTTGCCGGCACCCTGCTGCTCGATTCCCTGCGCAGTTACCTGCCCATGGCCGTCCCGGCCGCGCTGATCTGGGGCGTGTACCACGGTGCGCTGCAGCGCACTATCGATGGACACCCGGTGCGGCTTCAGCGCGCCAGCCTGCGCCGCCTGTACACCTACAGCCTGGCGCTGGTCGGCACAGCCGCGGTGTTGTTCGGGTTGTGGCAATCCTTCAACGCGCTGATCGAGATGGCCTTCTCTTCCTGGAGCGATCCAACCGGGCGCGTCAAGCTCGGCACGGCGCTGGGTATGCTGGTGGTGGGCCTGCCGCTCTGGTGGATCACCTGGGGCGCCGCGCGCCGCGAAGCGGCCGGCAGCGATGAACTGGCCGAACATGCCCGCCGCTCGGTGGTGCGCAAGGCCTTCCTGTATCGCGTGATCTTCGCCAGCGTGGTGCTGGGCATGGTGGCTGCCGGCTTGCTGATCAACGTGCTGGTCAACCAGTTGGCCATTGGCAATCAGATCGATTTCATCCCGCAATTGCTTAAGCGCATTCAAACCGTTCTGCTGCTGGCCGGCTGGCTGGCGTTTTATCTCAATGAACTGCGCCGCGACGGGCGCGCCTCACAGGCGGGGCTGCACGAACGTCACGCCGCCTACCCGGTGCTGGTGCTGCACGCCGGCGACCCGGCCTTTGCCGCCGAAATGAGCGCCGAACTGGCGCGCCAGATGCCCCATCTGCCTGTGCGCATGGTGGATGTGAGCGTCGATGCGCTGCCCGAGGCGGATGGAACGGCGGCGCTGATCGCCCCCGCGGCGCTGGTCGCCGAGCCGGGGGATGCGCTGCGCGCCTGGCTGGCCGGGTTTGCGGGGCCGCGCGTGGCGGTGCCGGGCGACGGCGGGCCGTGGACCTGGGCGGGGCTGCCGCAGCGCAGCGCGAGCCAGTGGCAGGGCGAGGCCGCGCAGTGGGTGCGCAACCTGGCCGAGGGGCAAAGCCCGGCAGCGGCAACGACCAGCCCGCGCATGATCGCGGCCTACATCGCCGGGGAGCTGTTGGCGCTGGCGCTGGTGATGATCGTGCTGGCTTCGTTCCTGTTTGAATAATGAAGACAACGCCGGGGGACGGCGTCGCGATCGAGATGAGAAGGTTTTTCTTCGTACGAACCCGGCACCGGACCGGCGCCAGGGCGCGGGGTCTCTGTTCCAGCAAGAGTTGTAGTTTCATCCCCGCGCCCTTACGAAGCATGGCCTCTTCGCGTTCTTTGCCCCTGACGTGAGGCAAGCCTACGCCGACCGTTCTCGCCGCGCAATATATTGATTCACTCTTTTCCGTTATTTCAGTATTGACAGAAATGACCGCAAGGACTATAATTACCATACTGAGCAACGCTCGAAATAGAGCGTTGACCGCTTACAAGGAGCACAAAACGTATGGATTCGGACAGTACGGATAGCGGCGCCGACAGTGCGCCTCCCCTTAGACCGGGCGCAGACGAGCAAGAGCTATCCCAGTTCATTGAAAATATGGGGCTGCACTACGAGAACTACGGCGTGCCCCGGATCGGCGGTCGAATCCTCGGCCTGTTGATCCTCACGCCCCGCCCCATCTCCTCGGAGGAAATGGCCGAGGCGCTGCAGGTCAGCCGCAGCAGCATCTCCACCAATTTGCGCACCCTGATGCTCAACGAGTTGGTGGAAAAGGTGTCGCTGCCCGGCGAACGTGTGGACTACTACACCCTGACGGAAGACGTCTGGCAGAAGTCCCTCGAGCTGCAGCTCTCGAACGTTTTCCCCCTGCGCGATCTGGCCGAAGAGGGCCTTGAATCCCTCGATGAAAGCCACCCCGCGCGCGAGCGGATGGAGGAAATCATCTCGTGGATCAACCGCGTTGAAGACGCCTTTGCGCGGCTCAACGAGGAGTGGCAGTCCGGCCGGGAGGCATCCGCCGAGGCATAACCCCGCTGTGCAGGCAGGTTACGCCGGTGGACGCCGTTTCGGCCCCACCGGCGTTTTGTTTCCTGCGGACATCCTGCATGGAGGTGCATTATGCGCTATCTGGTCATTCGCACGGAAAACCTGACCAAATTCTTTGGCCACCACATGGCCGTGGAAGATATCTGCCTGGAGGTCGAACCCGGCGAAGTGTACGGGTTCCTCGGCCCCGACGGCGCCGGCAAATCGACCACCCTGCGCATGCTGCTCGATTTTGTGCGCCCCACCCGCGGGCGCGCCCTGGTGCTGGGCCTGGAAGCCCACCGCCAATCCGCCGCCATCCGCCGCCAGGTAGGCTACCTGCCCGGCAGTCTGCTGATCGGCGGGCGTCAGACCGGGTTGGAGCTGCTGCGCACGCTGGGCATGCTGCGCGGCAATCTGGATTTGCCGTACATCACCGAGCTGGCCGGGCGCTTTGCCCTCAACCTCAACACCCCCATCGCAGCGCTCAACCGCACTGACCAGAGCAAACTGGGGCTGGTGCAAGCCTTTGCCCACCACCCCGAGCTTCTCATTTTGGATGAACCCACCCGCGGGCTGGACAGCGCCGCGCAGGAAACCGTGTATGATCTGATCAGCGCCGCGCGCGCCGAAGGCCGCGCCGTGCTGCTGGCCTCGTCCAGCCTGCGCGAAATGGAGCGCGCCTGCGACCGCGTGGCCGTGCTGCACCACGGGCATGTCATCGCCGTGGAGCGGGGCGTGCAATTGCGCGCGCGCGCCATGCGCAACGTGGAAATGCGCTTCGCCGCGCCGGTCAGCGCCGAAATCTTCTCCGGCCTGAACAATCTGGACAATTTACGCCTGGATGACAACAAACTGCGCTGCACCGTACACGGCGACCCGGACGCCCTCATCAAACTGGCCTCGCAACACCGCGTCACCGATTTTATCTGCCAACAGCCCAGCCTGGAAGAAGCCTTCCGCGTCTACTACGGGGTGCAGGACCTTGCAGCGTAGCATCACCTGGACGTCGCTTGCCGCCCAGGGCACCACCTGGTTGCGCTGGGCCATCGGCCTGGGATTGACGGTCCCAGGCTTTGTCCTGTTGTGGGATCTGGCGCAGCGCCAACCGATCCTGCGCCGTCTGATCCACGGCGCGGACCCCGCCCAACTGCTCCCCTGGGAGCAGGCCGCCCTGACGCTGCTGCTGCCCGCCACGCTGGCGGTGTATGCCATTCTGCAGGGCAGCCGCGCGGTGGCCGCCGAAGAGGAAAGCGGCCGACTGAGCCTGCTGCTGGCGGCTTCGCTATCACGCCGGCGATTGGTGTATGGGCGGCTGGCGGCATTGCTGCTTGGCATTTTGGGCCTGGCGCTGGTCATCATGCTCAGCCTGGCGGCCTGCAGCGCATTGGGCGGCGCCGCTTTGCCCGCCGCAACGCTGGCCGGCGCCGGAATCAACCTGGCCCTCTTTGCCGGCGGAATGGGCACTTTTACCCTGGCGCTGGGCTGCCTGCTGGGGCGCACATTGCCGGCCCGCTCGCTGGCTCTGCTGGCGCTGCTCCTGGGCGGATTGGCCTATGATCTCCCCCGGTGGGCCGACTTTCCCACCGTTCTGGCGGATCTCTCTCCCTGGCATTTTTACCTGAGCGCTCCAGCGCTGCCGGCCCCGCCGGAGGGCGGCGGTTTGCTGGTTCAAGCCGCGGCCATTGTTCTGTGGGCGCTGGTTGCCGCCACGATTTTTGAACGGCGCGACCTGTCCATATAATCCCCAAGTTTTAGTAATTCTTTTAGGTTAATACGCCCCGCCGCGCGGCGGGGCGTATTGTACGCCTTTTTTGTTTATGCTACTATCAGACCATAGGCTCGGAGGAATCCGGGCGGCTTGTGTGTTTCCCGGGAAACAGCGACGTTCGGCTCGCTTCGCCCCATTTCACAGATCACAACGCTGTTCATCCCAGTCCATTTTTTCCCAGGGAGGTAGACATGAAATCGTTTCGATTGGTCAATGTAGTGGTGGCCGTCCTGATGCTGCTGGCGCTCCTTCCGGCGCCGCAGCAAGCGCAGGCTGCACCCGCCTTCGAAATTGCCCCCGACGCATTGTATGTGCCGGGCGAAGTGGTGGTTTCTTTTGCCGATGGATTGAGCGCCAGCGCGGTCACATCCCGTGCCAACGCCCTCGCCGGGCAGGTTGGCGCGCAAGTGGCCGGGCAGCATTACAATCTGGCGCTGTTGAGCTTTGGCGAAGGCGCCGATGTGGAAGCACTGGTCAACCAGATCAACGCGACCGGCCTGGTGCAGGCCGCCCAACCCAACTACATCCACTGGATCCCCGAAAAAGACGGCTCGATGATTGAGCCGGAAGTGGCCGTGGAAAAAACTTACTCGGTGACGGCGCGCGACAAGACCACAACCTTCACCTCGACCCAGTTGGCCGCCATGCGCCGCATCATCAAAAAGGACGGGCGCAGCCAATCCGTGCCCATGTTCCCCAACGAATTCACTTACCCCGGCACCAACACCTGGGGTTTTGATACGGTCAACGCCGAAATCATCTACCCCAGCACCAAGGCCAGCCCGCAGGTATGCATCATTGATACCGGCGCGGACATCAACCACGTGGACCTGAAGGGCAAGGTGCTGAACGGCTACGATTTTGCCAACGCCGACACGCTCTCCAACGACGATAACGGCCACGGCACGCACGTGGCGGGCATCATCGTGGCCCGCGGCAACAATGGCGCGGCCTCGGCGCTGGGCGTTTCCAACGGCACCGCGCTGGCCGTCAAGGCCCTCAACGCGCAGGGCTGGGGCACCACCTTCGCCATCGTGGGCGCCATTCGCTACTGTGCCGCCGCCACGTCCGTCCGGGTGATCAACATGAGCCTGGGCGGCGGCTATCCTGACCCGCTGGAATACGACGCGCTGCAGTACGCCATCGTCACCAAGAACCGCCTGGTGGTGGCCGCGGCCGGCAACGAATACTCCTCCAGTTTGAGCTTCCCGGCGGCCTGGGCGCTGGAAAACATCAAGAAAGACGGCTCCTACGCGGCGACCGGTTCGGATAACACCATCCACAAAGGGATGATCTCGGTGGCGGCGGCGCGCATCAACCCGCCCACCCTGCCGGTGTGGATCGACACCAATAACGACGGCATATGGAACGAAGATTATTACGATCCGGATCTTAACCCGGAAGGCGAATCGTTTGAAGCCGATGACTGCGCCGCCCAGTTCAGCAACTATGGGCGCACCGTCACGCTGGTGGCACCGGGTCATGCCATCTATTCCACCACGCCCACCAGCTATCCCTTCTACGAGGGTTTCTACTACGGTTCCCCCGCCGGGTACGACACCTGGTCGGGCACGTCCATGGCCACCCCGTTCGTCGCGGGTGCGGCGGCGCGTGTGTTGAGCGTCAAGGCGCTCTCCAACACCACCTCTCCCACCCTTAAAGAACAGTTGGTGGAAACCGGCCGCGATCTCACCTACGCGGTGGATCCCTTTGAAGTAACCACCGAAAACCCGTTTGACGCCGCCAACGCCTACCTGAACGATGGATTCGGCCCGGTGGATGAAGACAGCGACGGGTACTATGACTACATCAAAGCGCCCTTCTGCTGGCCGGCAGATGCCAACACCGCGCCGGTGACCAACGGGGAAAATCCCTTCGGCGCCGAGCAGGACATGAGCAACGCGCGCTACCTGGACGTGGCCCGCGCCATGGACCGCCTGGCGCTGGTGACCTATGTGGGCGATGCCTCGTCGGGCGTGCCGCTGACCGGCGCCTCGGTGCGGGTGTTCTCAGGCGCCACCACCTACGATACCAGCCTGCTGACCAGCACCACCTCGCCGGTTGTGCTGCTGCTCAACATCCCCAATGATGACCGCGTCTACTCGCTGCAGGTCAATAAGGCCGGGTATACCTACGGTTCCATTACCTACGACACCTTCAATCCGCTTGGCGACGGCGTCTTTATGCCGGGCGAATACAACATGACCACCTTCGGCTCGGTCTACGTGCCGCCCAAGGCCAATATGACCGCCGTGCTGGAATGGGGCGGTGGATACGACCTGGACCTGTACGTCTGGCTGCCGCCCAACCCGGCCACCCCGGCCGGCGCGGAAGGCATTGTCAGCCCCGGCTGGATGCCTTACTACCAACCGCGCTTCCCGGCGGAACTGGACTGGGGCTTTGGCACGCTGCTGGCCCCGGCGCAGTTCGGCGGCACGGTTTCGCCCTACACCATGCTGATGCACGACGGCGGCACCGCGGCGCTGTACGCGGATGACATCCCGATGGATTCGGTCGCCATCAAGACCGGCTATTACGGCACCTTCTACTACAAGGGCAACTACACCGTGATGGTCACCGACTACAGCCTGGCCTACAGCCCCACCACCGGCCAGAAGATCGACTGCGGCGCGCTGCCTCTTAATCAGCTTGGCTGCCTGGACAACAACCTGGTGAGCGACGGCGACCCGTACACCATCGTGCGCCTGTGGTACGGTGGAAAGATCCTCTCCAGCTCCAAGCTGGCCGCCATGCCGCCTGAATCCAACTGCGCCAGCACCGACGCCCCGCATGACTGGTGGAAGGTCATGGCCATTAAGGGCAAAATCGCCACCGGCGCGCGCCTGTGCGGCACCGCCTCCAACGGCGCAGCCGATTACGTGCTGCCTTACCCCAACCCGCTGCCCTGATCTCTCCCGCAACCTTCTCGGGGCGCTGCCAGTGCAGCGCCCCGAGCCTTTTAACCTGCCGGGCTGTACACGGCCCGGGCGTGACTGGAAAAAAAAACGAATACTGGTACAATCAAGTACAACAAAAACGTGGCATAGGGGGAACGCGGTGGATGGTATCCACGCCGCTTTCCCCGGTTTGGAACGGCCCGCTTATGGGCCTTGCAGCGCAGCCTGTATGGCTGTGCTTGACGAAGCAGGAGGATTATCCTTTGTCTGGAATGGAACGCTTCACCCAGAGAGCGCGGCGGGTGTTGAGCCTGGCGCACCAGGAAGCGGAACGTCTGCGCCAGACCAGCATCGGCACCGAACACCTTCTCATGGGCTTGATCCAGGAAGAAGGCGGTGTGGCAGGGCGCGCCCTGCGCGATTTAGGTTTGGAACCCGACCGCGTGCGCGAGATGATTGAGCGCGTCAGCGGGTACGGTCAGGCGCCCAGCGGAAGAATTGAACTGTCGGCCGGCACCCAGCAGGTGCTGGAATTTGCCATCGAAGAAGCCCGCCGCCTGGGTCACCACTTCATTGGAACCGAGCATTTACTGCTCGGTCTGGTTCGCTCGGAAGAGGACAAGGCCGGCGAGGTGCTGGCCAAGCTGGGCGTCACCGCCGAGCAGATCCGCCGTCAAACGCGTCGCATTTTGCAGGAAGGCGCGCAGAACCCCAACCCGGCTGCGCCGCAGGGCAACAAGCCCGCCGCGAGCACCCGGAAAGAAGAGGCCAAGAATCAGTCGAAGACCCCGCTGGTGGATCAACTGGCGGTGGATCTGACCACCCTGGCCGAAGAAGGCCGCCTGGACCCGGTCATCGGGCGGCAGATGGAAATCGAGCGCGTCATTCAAATTCTGGCGCGCCGCACCAAGAACAACCCCGCGCTGATCGGCGAACCGGGCGTGGGCAAGACCGCCATCGTCGAGGGCCTGGCCCAGCGCATCATCGAAGGCGACGTACCCGCCCCGCTGCTGGACAAGCGCGTGCTGCAGTTGGACGTTGGCTCGCTGGTGGCCGGCACCATGTACCGCGGCCAGTTTGAAGAGCGCCTCAAGCGCGTCATCGACGAGCTGAAAGCCTCCGGCGCGATCCTGTTCATCGACGAAGTCCACATGCTGGTGGGCGCCGGTTCGGCCGGCTCGTCGGTGGACGCCGCCAACATCCTCAAGCCCGCCCTTTCACGCGGCGAGCTGCAGGTCATCGGCGCGACCACGCTGGACGAATACCGCAAGCACATCGAAAGTGACGCCGCCCTGGAACGCCGCTTCCAGCCCATCCTGGTGAACGAACCCACCCAGGAAGAGGCCATCCAGATCCTGCGCGGCATCCGCAAGGCCTACGAAGAGCACCATCGCCTGATCATCTCCGATGATGCGGTGGAATCGGCTGTGCGCCTTTCGGCGCGCTACGTCTCCGAACGCTTCCTGCCCGATAAGGCCATCGACCTGATCGACGAAGCCTCGTCGCGCGTGCGCATGTACAAGAGCGGCGCGGCCAAATCGGTCAAAGACCTGATGACCCAGCTGCGCGAAGTGCGCCGCGATCATGTCACTGCGGTGGAAGACGGACGCATGGACGACGCCGGCGAGCTGATCGAGCGCCAGTCGGCGCTGGAACAGCAGATCGAACGCCTGCGCACCGGTTGGGATCGATCCAACAGCCCGGTGGTGAGCAGCGAAGACATCGCCGAAGTGATCTCAATGTGGACGGGCGTGCCGCTGATGCAGCTGGCGGAAGAAGAATCGGCCCGCCTGTTGAAGATGGAAGAAGAAATGCGCAAGGCCATCGTTGGGCAGGAAGAGGCCATCACCGCCATTGCCAAGGCCGTGCGCCGCGCGCGCGCCGGGTTGAAGGACCCGCGCCGCCCGATCGGTTCGTTCATCTTCCTCGGCCCCACCGGCGTGGGCAAAACCGAGCTGACCAAGGCGCTGGCCCGCTTCCTGTTCGGCAGCGAAGACGCGCTCATCCAGCTCGATATGTCCGAATTTATGGAACGCCACACCGTCAGCCGGTTGGTAGGCGCGCCGCCCGGCTACGTGGGCTACGAAGAGGCCGGTCAGCTCACCGAAGCGATTCGCCGCCGCCCATATTCGATCGTCGTCTTTGACGAGATCGAAAAGGCGCACCCCGAAGCGCACAACATGCTGCTGCAGATCATGGAAGAAGGACACCTGTCGGATGCCAAGGGCCACAAGGTGGACTTCCGCAACTGCATCATCGTGATGACCTCCAACATCGGCGCGGATGTGATCAAGCGTCAGTCCACGCTGGGCTTTGCCCTGCAGCAGGACGAGACGCGCGCCGAAGAAGAAGCCTACGACGAGATGCGCAAGAAGCTGCTCGACTCGCTCAAGCGCGTCTTCCGGCCGGAGTTCATCAACCGCCTCGATTCCGTGATCGTCTTCCACCCGCTCAACCGTGAGCATATCCGCCGCATCGTCGGACTGGAGCTGCAAAAAGTGGCCGTTCGCCTGGAAGACCACGCCATCACGCTGAGCGCCACCGAAGCCGCCCTCGACCAGTTGGCCCTGGAAGGCTTTGACCCCGAAATGGGGGCGCGCCCGCTGCGCCGCATCATCCAGCAGAAGGTGGAAGATCACCTCTCGGATGCCGTGCTGAGCGGCGAGTTCACCGACGGCGATCATATCCTCATCGATGTGGACGACGATCAGGCCATCGTGCTCAAGCACGCGGTCATCTCGCCCACCGCGCCGGAGCCGGCGGGTTAACCCGCGCCTCCGCAGTCCCCAACATCACCCGCCGGCGTTCAGAACGCCGGCGGTTTTTTGTCCTTTCCCTGGCGGCAAAGAGGGTTCATCCACGGATGAACGAGATGAAGTTTCTATAGGGCCTAGTCGGATGGGTCGCGCGCTTTTCAACGAAAGTGCCCCCACTCAACCTCCCCCGTTTTCTGGCAAAACGGGGGAGGTGCCGCCGGCGAAGATTTTCATGGCGAAGACGACGCGGGGGACGGTATCGTGATCCAGATGATGTTGTTCTAGCCGCCATCCCCTTCAGCGAGTTGGGGTAAAATCGAAGCATGGCAAAAACCGTGACCCAATACGTCTGCCAGCAGTGCGGCCGCACCTCGCCGCGCCCGCTGGGCCGCTGCCCGGCCTGCAACGCCTGGGGCAGCATGGTGGAAGAACGCGTCAGCGCCGCCCCGGCGGCCGAAACGCCCGCCGCGCGCGGGTTGAGCGGACGGTCACACCCCCGCCGCCTGCAGGACATCAGCGGAGACGCCGAAGAACGCCTGCCCCTCGCCATCGGTGAGTTTGCCCGCGTGCTGGGCGGCGGCATCGTGCCCGGCTCCATCGTGCTGGTGGGCGGCGACCCCGGCATCGGCAAATCCACGCTGCTGCTGCAAATGGCCGTGCAAATGGCCGCATCCGACAGCGTGCTGTACGTCTCCGGCGAAGAATCGGAACGGCAGATCAAAATGCGCGCCGTGCGCCTGCTGAAACCGTCCGCCACCGGCGATGAGGATTCCCCCGCCAACGGCGACATGCCCGATAAGCTCTACCTCGTCACCGAAACCAACCTCGAAACCATCCTCGACCATGTGCAGAGCGTGCGCCCCACGTTGGTGATCGTCGACTCGATCCAAACCGTGTACCTGCCCGACCTGAACTCCTCGGCCGGATCCGTCACGCAACTGCGCGAATGCGCCAACCGACTGCGCGAGCTGGCCAAATCCTCGGGCATTGCCGTGTTCGTCATTGGGCACGTTACCAAAGAGGGCGTCATCGCCGGGCCGCGCGTTCTGGAACACATCGTCGACACGGTCCTGTATCTGGAAGGCGACCGCTTCCAGGCCTATCGCCTGCTGCGCTCGGTCAAAAACCGTTTCGGCGCCACGTCCGAAGTGGGCGTGTTCGAAATGCGCGAGCGCGGCATGGTGGAAGTAACCAACCCCTCCGAAGCCTTTCTGGCCGAGCGCATGGTCAATGCGCCCGGTTCGGCCATTGCCGTAACCATGGAAGGCACGCGCCCGCTGTTGGTGGAAGTGCAGGGCCTGACCAGCCCCAGCAATCTGGGCAACCCGCGGCGCACGCCCAATGGCATCGACATCAACCGCCTGCTGATGCTGGCCGCCGTGTTGACGCGCCGCATGGGTCTGCGCCTGGCTGAGCAGGACGTGTTTGTCAACGTGGTCAGCGGGCTGCGCATCACCGAGCCAGCGGCCGACCTGGCCGTGGCCGTGGCCATCACCTCATCCATGCGCGATCTGCCCGTGCGCGCCGACACCGTGCTGGTGGGCGAGGTGGGCCTCTCCGGCGAGCTGCGCTGGGTGGGGCAGATGACCGCGCGCCTGCGCGAAGCGGCCAAACTGGGCTTCCGCACCGCGGTGGTCCCTCGCCGCGTGCGGCGCGGCGAACCCTGGCCGGAGGGTATTCAGGTGCTGGAAGCGCGCTCGCTGCGCGAGGCGCTGGAGATGGCCCTGGTGCGCGAAAACCGCTGATCCGAGACCGAGGAAACCATGAACCTGTCCATCCAATCGATGCAATCCATTCTGTCGATCCAACCGCTCAGCCGCATCCGTCGCAACCACGCATTGGAACACGCCACCCTGCAGGTGCTGGCCGAGAAAAATCCGCGCCTCATGCTGGCCGGCTATTCCGATACCCAGGGATTCTGGGTGGTGGGAGAGGTCAGCGCCGAAGAGCTGCTGGAAGCCGCCAACCGCGCCGCCGCGCGTTTGCGCGCCGGTGAGAGCGGCCTGGCCATACACCCGCACTGCGGCACCAATTATGCCGTTTCCGGAGCGCTGGCCGGCACGGTGGCCTGGCTGGCCATGCTGCGTCCGGCCAAAGGCCTGGGCCGCAAATTGGACCAGCTTTCGCTGGTGGTCAGCCTGGTGACGCTGACGCTGGTGCTGGCGCAGCCGCTCGGCCCGCGCGTGCAGGCCGCCGTCACCGTCGAGCCGCGCATCGGCGAACTGGAAGTCAGCGAAGTGACGCGCTACCCGCGCGAAAGCGTCACCCTGCACCGCGTGCGCACCATTCATTGATCCATCCGGAGCGGCCTTGAGCGATTCTCCCACTGCCCACATCTTCATCCTGCACGGCGACGACGAGCTGGCCCTGTCACGCGCCGCCGAGGAGCACATGCCGCGCAGCGGCGATGCGGGCATGGACGACATGAACATCACCCGCCTGGACGGGCGCCAGTGCAGCCTGGACGACCTGCGCACGGCAGTCAACGCCATGCCGTTCCTTTTCGCCGAGCGCGGCGTGATCCTGACCCACCCGGCGTCGTTGTGGGGCAACAAAAGCGCCCAGGAACGCTTCACCGCTCTGTTGAACGGCGCGCCGCCCAGCACGCGCCTGGTGTTGGTGGTGAACGACACGCTGGAACGCAGAGAGTGGAAGACGCTCAAAAAATCGCACTGGCTGCGCGCCTGGGTGGAAAAATCCGGCGGGCGCGCCACCTTGCGCATCTGCGCCCTGCCCGACGCGCGCGCCATGCCCGACTGGCTGGTGGTCGAAGCCCGGCGCCTGGGCGGCAAGCTGACCCCCGACGCGGCAGCGGCGTTGGCGGCGCACGTCGACCGCGACTCGCGCCTGGCCAGTCAGGAAATCGTCAAACTGCTGACCTATGTGGATTACGCCCGCCCGGTGGAGGCGCGCGATGTGGAGGTACTAACCGCCGCGCGCGGATCGGTGAGCATTTTTGACATGCTGGATGCGCTGGCCATGGGCAACACTGCCGAAGCCATGCGCCTGCTGCACGAACTGATGCAAGACGAGGAGCCGCAGGGCCTCTTCGCCATG
>DAOUGY010000175.1:0-8036 GCA_034428975.1 Anaerolineaceae bacterium
AAGGCGCGGATGATGCCTGTGGGCGTGTCCGCTTGCGGGTTGCATTGTCCTTTCCAGAAGGTATAATAACGAAACGAGGTCCGTAAAACCGGGCCGGAAACAAGTTTACTGGTAATGATCGCTGGAACGAGGGAAGGAGTATTGGCGCATGACCCCAATCAACGGCACTGAAAAAGAACTGTCTGCCGATCAGCGCGATGCGCTGCTGGGCGTGTTGAAAACCCGCTTTGAGAAGAACATGAAGCGCCACGCAGGCCTGGAGTGGGCTGCGGTTCAGGCCCGGCTGGAAGCGAACCCGGGCAAGCTGTGGTCACTGCTGGAGATGGAGCGCACCGGCGGTGAGCCGGATGTGGTGGGCGTGGATGCCGCCACGGGCGAAGTGATCTTTTTCGATTGCTCGCCAGAAAGCCCCGCCGGTCGCCGGAATTTGTGCTACGATCGCGATGCGCTGAACGCCCGCAAGCAGTTCAAGCCGGAAAACAGTGCGATGGACGTTGCAGCGGAGATGGGCATTGAGATGTTGACCGAAGAAGAGTACCGCGAGCTGCAAACGCTGGGCCATTTCGACGCAAAGACTTCGAGCTGGCTGAAAACGCCTGCCGCTATTCGCAAACACGGCGGTGCCATCTTCGGCGATTACCGCTATGATCATGTGTTTATCTATCACAACGGCGCAGACTCGTATTATGCCGCCCGCGGCTTCCGCGGTTCGCTGCGGGTGTGAGCCGCGGCGCGCGGTGAAATGATATTGCGGCGGACCCATGCAGCTTGAATTTGAGGGCGAAATCATTTACTGGCGCGGGCCGGCGCCTTTTCTTTTTGTCGCCGTGCCCGACGACCTCAGCCAGGACATCAAAGCCATTTCCGCCTGGGTCACTTACGGTTGGGGCGTGATTCCCGTTACGGCGCGCATCGGCGCGACGCAATGGAGCACTTCGCTGTTCCCCAAAGACGGGCGCTATCTGGTGCCCATCCGCGTCAGCGTTCAAAAGGCGGAACACATCGGCGTTGGCGACCGTGTGACCCTTCAGCTTGAGGTGCGCCGGGAGCGTTCGAAATGACCGGGAAACCGGTTTCAGTGGATCATGTGAGGGGGTGGGCGACTTGACCGTCCGATCCCAATGTGAAAACAAAAAGTAATCGGTATGGATTTTGACGTTGAAGCGCTCTTTCAATGGCAGGGTGCTTTGGATTCAATCATGCTATGATGGGGTCATCCACCAATCGAATGGAGGGCTGAACAATGGGCTCTTTGCGGGAAGCCATGCAGGCGTACCGCGCGCAGCTGCAGACAGGAGAGATTCAACAAGCCTATCGCGGTTTGATGAGCTATATGGGGGCGCTGCGTGCACATTTTGAAGATTGTTTTCCCGAGGCGGCTGTCTCGGGCAGTTTTTATGCCGGTTTCATGGATATGACCTACTTTTCAGTCGTGCCGCCGGCGTTGAAGGCGCGCAAGCTGAAGATCGCGGTCGTCTTTTTGCACGAAGCCTGGGGATTCGAAGTCTGGCTCTCGGGGGCCAATCGCGCGGTGCAGGCGCAGTGGTGGGCGACGATCGCGCAACGCGGTTGGGAGACCTATCGCCGGGTACCCGACCCGCTGGCCGCCGATGCGATTGTGGAGCATGTGCTGGTGGCGGAACCCGATTTCAGCGACCTGGATGCGCTCACGGCGCAAATCGAGCAGGGCACGCGCGCGTTTATGAGCGATGTTGAAGCGTTTCTGGCGCGGGTGGAATCGCCGGCGTGAAATTGGTCCGGCGTGTATGCGGGGAGGAGGGTGCGGAAAGCCGGAGAGGGCGTAGGAAGATGAAACAGGGCCTGGAAGTGAACGACTGGATCCTGAACAGCCCGGTGGATGTGATCAACAAGATGACGATGGACCCGATCATGGAAAAGGCCTTTGAGAAACACGATACGTCGCAGGACGGGAAGATCATCGTTTCGCTGCATAACCGCATCCAAAGTCTGGAAGCGGAATTGGAGCAGATGGTCAGGGAAACCAGGTACCTGAACAGCGAGATTTCAAAAGTGGACCAGAAGCTCAAAAAGCTGGGCAAATAAAAAGCCCCGCATGCGGGGCCGTTGAGGACCAGACCAGCCGTCCTCCGTGGGGTGTTTTACGCTCTGCGGAGGATTATGCTTTGTCCAGCCTGTCAAAGCGGTGGATGTTTTGCGCGTTCTTCTGGAAGAGCGGCACGGCAAAGGCAAAAAATTCGTTGTAAATGCGCGCCAGCTCATCAATATCTACCGGCAGCGCGCCGATAAACTGCTGGAAGTTGATGCCGTCCAGCGCGGCGACCATCAGCACGGCCAGGTCCTGGTCCAGCGCCTGGGGCGGGGTGTCGAAGACGTAGTTGAACAGCTCGGCGGTGCGGCGCGTTTGGGCGGCGTAATCCGACGCAAAACGGGCGCGCAGCGTTTCATCGCCCTGGGCGGCCTGCATCGCCAGGTAATAGCGCAGATTCCACTGGCAGTTTTCGGTCAGGCGTTGAGTTACCTTGCGGGCAATCTCGTCCAGCACTTCGTCCGGTTTGGCGTTGGGCTGCGAGCGCATTTTCATAATCTCGGCGGTGACGGCGGAGGAGTAGTCCATGACGTCGTAGAGCAGCTCTTCCTTGCTCTTGTAATAGTAATAAATCGCGCCGGTCGTGATCCCCGCCTCTTCGGCGATATCGCGCATCGAAGTTTTTTCCACCCCTTTTTGGGTGATGAGGTGCTGGGCGGCCTCGATGATCTTTTGCTTACCGTCTCGGTTCATTCCTGTCCCTCCGCTTTCATTCTACCATCAAATGTCACTTGACTTTCTGGTGGAAGGTTCTATAATAAAAACATACCAAACGTTAGGTATTTTAATACATAACCCTTGTGGCGTGGAGGCGTGGAATGTTTTTGTTTGAGCCTATTCCCTGGTACTCGGCTGTGATGTGGTTTGTGGTTCTCGGCGGCCTGATTTTGATCAATGAACTGGCGCGCCTGAACAAATGGTTTGCTTTGGCCATCTTCGCGGTGCTGCCGGCGGTCTTACCCTTTGCGGTCTGGAAAGATACCGCCGCTCCCGGCTCCAGTGTGGGCACCTGGTTCCACTGGGCCAAAGTGTATTCGGCGCTGGCCGGCTGCCTGGGCTTTTTGGCCATTCGCAACATCAAGAGCCTGAGCACCAATAAATATGCGCTGCTGTTCCCCCCGCTGATCCTGTCCATCAACATCCTTGAAGCCGTCGTGCGCGATTTTCAGTCCTTCAGCGTGAACGGCTTTGTGGACGGCGTGCTGACCATCGGCGGCCCGTGGAACATCATGAACGGCATCGCCGGATTGATTAACATCGTCACCATCACCGGCTGGATGGGCATCTTCATCGGCAAGGACAAGAAGAAGGATATGCTCTGGCCCGATATGCTGTGGTTCTGGATCATTGCCTATGATCTGTGGAACTTCGCCTATGTATACAACTGCGTATCGGATCATGCCTTTTATGCCGGTGCCGCGCTGCTCATCTCCTGCACCATCCCGGCCTTCTTCATGAAGAAGGGCGCCTGGCTGCAGCACCGCGCGCAGACGCTGGCGATTTGGATGATGTTTGTGATGACTTTCCCGTCGTTTGTGGATACCTCGATGTTCGCGGTTAAATCCTCGCACTCCACCACAGCCCTGTGGGTGGTCAGCGCCCTGGCGCTGGCGTCCAACGTTGCCGTGCTGGTCTACGAGTTGTACACCATCCGCAAGACCGGGCGCAACCCGCTCAAAGAAGAGCTGTATACGCACCTGCCCGCTTATCAGCAGGTGGCGGCGCTGCGGGAAGAAAGCCCCGCCGATGACGGCACGGCCGCTCTTCAACAGGCGCCTGCGCTCCAATAAATCGGCTTGCCGGGTAAGTGCCGTTCAGGGAGCAAGCCTCAACCCATGTTGGGGCTTCCTCCCTTTCTTTGCGGGACGCAATTGTGAAACTTTTCACCTATTTAAAGGCGTGCAATGAACGATTTCAAGGTTCTTAAGATCAAAGAAAGCGTATTTGAGGACAACAACCGCCAGGCGGCCGCTCTCCGCGACGAGTTGAAGCTCCGGAAGACTTTTTTGCTCAATTTGATGTCATCGCCGGGCTCGGGCAAGACCACCACCGTGGTGCGCACGATTGAGATGCTCAAAGCGGAGATGCGCATCGGCGTGCTGGAAGCGGACGTAGATTCGGACGTGGACGCGCGCACCGTGGCGCACACCGGCGCGCGGGTAATTCAACTGCACACCGGCGGCATGTGCCATATGGATGCCAACATGACGCGCCAGGGCCTTTCGGCCCTCGGCACGGATGGGCTGGATCTGGTCATCCTGGAAAATATCGGCAATCTGCTGTGCCCGGCCGAATTTGATACGGGCGCGGTGAAGAACGCCATGATTTTGAGCGTGCCCGAAGGCGACGATAAACCGCTGAAATACCCGCTGATGTTCTCGGTGGTGGATGTGCTGTTGATCAACAAGATGGACGCCGCCACCTTTTTTAACTTCAACCTGGATGCCGCATGCGAGCGTGTGCGCAGGCTGAACCCGGATGTTTGCATCCTGCCGATCTCGGCCAGGACCGGAGAGGGTATGGATGCCTGGGCGGACTGGATTCGCAATGAAGTTCACCTGTGGAAACAGGATTAAATACGACAAGAGGGTATGCCATGACGACCAAGATGAAAGTGCTGGAATTTGCCAACAAGGTCAGCCGTAAAAAGATGGGTTCAAAATCGGGCATCCAACCGACCGATCCGGAGTACCGCATTCTGGAGCCGGTGGTCAGCGATGAAATGGCCGAAGTGGCTTTGTGTCTGGAATTTCGCAAGCCGCAAAGCGCCGCGGAAGCGGCCGCGCGCTGCGGCAAACCGCTGGACGAGACCGTGCGCCTGCTGGAAGAACTGGCAATGGCCGGGGTGTGCTTTGTCAACACCATCGACGGCGAGGACAAGTACTGGTACGACTCCTGGGTTCCGGGCATTATGGAAATGATGACCAATAACCGGGAAAACGTGCGCAAGTTCCCGCAGATCGCCGAGGCGTTTGAAGCCTACGGGCGGGTGCGCGGTCCGGCGGCGGCGGGCAACTTTCCGGTGGGCATCGGCCTGATGCGCGTCATCCCGATTGAAAGCGCTATCGATGGCAACTCGCGCAAGGCATCGTATGAAGAAGTGTCGAAGTATCTGAACGAGAACACCGTCTTTTCCGTGTCCGACTGCTCTTGCCGCACAGCGCGCGAAGTCATGGGGGAAGGCTGCGGACATCTGAAAGAAGATATGTGCATTCAACTGGGGCACGCCGCGGAGTATTACATCCGCACCGGCCGCGGCCGCGAAATTACCCGTGAAGAAGCTTTCGAGATCATCCGTCGCGCCGAGGAAAACGGTCTGATGCACCAGATTCCCAATACCGACGGGCCGGGCAAGACCCACGCCATTTGCAACTGCTGCGGCTGTTCCTGCCTGTCGCTGCGCACCGCTGAAATGTTCATCAACACCGATATGGTGCGCTCGAACTATGTTTCGCAGGTGGACAAGGAAAAATGCGTGGCTTGCGGCGAGTGTGTGGAAGCCTGCCCGACCAATGCGCTGCAGCTGGGGCAAAAAATCTGCGGCAGCAAGCCCATTGTCCTTCCGCAGCGCGAAACCCCGCGCGACAACGAATGGGGACCGGACAAGTGGAATCCGGATTACCGCACCAACCGCCGGCTGGTGGTGGAAAGCGGCACCAGCCCGTGCAAGACGAGCTGCCCGGCGCACATCAGCGTGCAGGGCTACATCAAACTGGCGGCCCAGGGGCGCTACACCGAGGCGCTGGAATTGATCAAGCATGAAAATCCCTTCCCGGCGGTGTGCGGGCGCATCTGCCCGCGCAACTGCGAATCGGACTGCACGCGCGGCGACCTGGACGATCCTGTGGCGATTGACGAAATTAAGAAATTCATTGCCGAGCAGGATCTCAACGCCCAGACGCGCTTTGTGCCCAAAGTGAAACACGCTTACGGAAAAAAGATCGCCGTGGTGGGCGCCGGCCCGGCCGGGTTGTCTTGCGCGTACTATCTGGCGCTGGACGGGTATCGGGTGACCGTTTTTGAAAAGCAGCCCGTCCCCGGCGGCATGCTCACGCTGGGCATTCCGGCCTTCCGCCTGGAAAAGGATGTGGTGCGCGCGGAGATCGATATTCTCAATCAGCTGGGCGTTGAAATTCGCACGGGCGTTGAGGTGGGCAAGGACGTCACTCTGGATGATTTGCGCCGCCAGGGGTATGAGGCTTTTTATCTGGCGATTGGCGCACAGGCCAGCCGCAAACTAAACATCGAAGGGGAAGACGCGCGCGGTGTGTTCGCCGGAGTGGATTTCTTGCGCCGCATTAACCTGGGCGAAGAACTGCACCTGAACGGAAGGGTGGTGGTCATTGGCGGCGGCAACGTGGCCATTGATGTAGCCCGCAGCGCGGTGCGCGTCGGCGCGCAAAGCGTCGAAATGGTCTGCCTGGAGCGCCGCGAACAGATGCCCGCTCTGCCGGAAGAGATCGAAGAAGCGGAATCCGAGGGTATCGTCATCCGCAACGCCTGGGGACCGAAGCGCATCCTGACCGAAGATGGCCGTGTGACCGGCGTGGAATTCAAGAAGTGCACGGCCGTGTTTGATGAACACGGGCGCTTTAACCCGGCCTATGATGAATCTGAAACGCAAATCCTGCCGGCGGACGCCGTGCTGGTGGCCATCGGCCAGGCGATTGAGTGGGGCGGTTTACTGGAAGGCAGCACCGCCAAGCTGAACGGAAACCGAACCCTCCAGGCCGACCCGTTCACGTATCAGACCGGCCAGCCGGATGTGTTTGTGGGCGGCGACGCCTACACCGGCCCGCGCTTTGCCATTGACGCAATTGCGGCCGGCAAGCAGGCCGCTGTTTCCATTCACCGCTTTGTGCATCCCGGTCAGAGCCTGATCATTGGCCGCAGCCGCCGGCAGTTCCAGTCGCTGGATAAAACGGATCTCAATCTGCAGGGCTACGACCGCCTGCCGCGCCAGCGCGCGGCCCGTCTGCGCCCGATGACGCCGTCGACCTTCCAGGACCTGCGCTCCACCTTCACTGAAGAGCAGGTGCGCTACGAAACCGCGCGCTGCCTGAGCTGCGGGGCCACGGTGGTGGATCAGGAGCTGTGCGTTGGCTGCGGCATGTGCACCACCAAATGCAAGTTCGACGCCATTAAGCTGGTGCGTGTCTTTGACGGCGTTGGCGCAGCCTTGCCGGATATGAAACCGATTGTCATTCGCCAGATGCTCAAGCGCAAAGTGAAAATCGTGGGAAAGAAAATGACCCGTTCACTGCGGACGATTTTCAACAATTAATCCCGCCGCCCTTTGCATCCGGCGCGCATTGGCGCGCCGGATGCGGGGGCACGGCGAATATCATCCGAAAGGGGAGTATTTTGCACGAACTCGGCATTCTGTTTAACGTGGTGCGCTCGGTGGAGCGCTTTGCGCAGGAAAACGGCGTGGAACTGATTGACACGCTGGTGCTGCAGATCGGAGAGCTGTCGCCGGTGGTGCCGCAGTACATTCAGGCCTGCTATCCGGCGGCTGTGGACGGTACGATGCTGCAAGATACCCGGTTGAAAATTGAGATCATGCCCGGCAACGCGCTGTGCAGGGATTGCCAGCATGTTTTTCGCTTGCTCCAGCACCGCGATGCCTGCCCGAAGTGCGGCGCAGCGAATTGGGATATTCTGAGCGGCAAGGATTTTGTGATCAAGGAAATCATCGCGCGCTGAATTCCATCGCGCGCGATTCGTGGGTCAGGCGTTGTCTTTCAGCGGGGATTCCGTTGGGAAAAAAACGGGAATATATGGTATCAATAAGCCGTATCCCTGAATTTCCCCAAGGAAACTTTGAACCATGCACTGCAAAATCAATAAACTGTTTTTGAGTCTCCTGATGTTGACCCTGGCGCTTTCACTGGCCGCCTGCAGCCCTTCAACGACGTCCGTCCCCACCGATGTGCCTGCAGCGACGACCGCCCCAACGGCGGCCCGC
>DAOUGY010000176.1:0-16849 GCA_034428975.1 Anaerolineaceae bacterium
GCGTTCGCCGGTGATCAGGTTGACCGGCACATTGGCCGGATCAATCCAGATCGTCACCGGGCGGGCATGCTCCAGCCGCACCGGCGTGCCAAAGCCCAGCCAGCTCCCGGCGGTGGGCGACAGCCTGTCTGCGTTGGTGTACGGCACACCGGCATCCCGCAGCGCCGCGCCAACCGTCAGCGCGCGCGTGGTGACAACCTGCGTCTGACCATCCACTTGCAGCGTCACCGGTCGGAGCAGCCCCCAAAAGAGCAATGCGGCTCCCGCCAACATCAAGAAGGCGGCAGCCAGGGTTGCCGTTTTGCGTTTCATATTTCAAAATTGTAACCGATTTTTGGAGGAACGTTCACTCCGCCGTCGAGACCGGCGCCGCTTCCACCTGGGCGCTGATCGTTCCGCGCGGTCCGGCGGGCACGCGCAATCGCGATGCCACAAACGTGTTAATCACCGCAATGACCACACCCAACAGGAAGACGTACTGGTATCCAAATGTCTTCCAGATCAATCCGCCCAACAGGGCCACGCTAATCGAGAAAACGTGGTCAATGGTCACCCCGGCGGTCAGCGCCGGTTGGATATCGGACGGGTCCAGGGCAATTTTCTTCATATACGTGGTGCGCGCCATATTGACCGAGAACAGCATCTGATCCAACAGGTAGAAGACGCACGTCGCAATCAGCGCGATGTTCACCGGGAACAGCGTGCGGGCAAAGCCGTACCCCAGGCAGACCACCGCCAACATGGCAGCTTCGACGTATAGCACAGTGCGTTCACCGTATCGGTCGATTGCCCAGCCAAGGAACGGCTGGAAGAGGATGCCGATCACGCCGCCAATGGTCATCAAGGTTGCCAGAATCTGAGTGGGCTGGTTGAAGATCGTCACCAGCACCCAGGGCGCAAAGGTGATGAATAACTGCTTGCGCGACCCATTGAGGATGGCCAGCAGGTAATAACTGCGGTATTCCTTGCGCAATTTCAGGAACGTGCGCCGGCGCGTTTCCGGTTTGGGCTGCATCTTGAACATCAGCACCGCCGCCACGGCCATGCCGATGGAAGCCAGGGTGAAGGTGTGCTCGAAATCAAATTTCAGGTAACGGAAGCCCAAAAAGACAACGAATGAACCCAGAATGTTGGCTACATTGCGAATGGCGTTTAACTGCCCCAGTCGTTGACCGGTCTTGCCGTCGTGGGCCAGCTCCATGCCAATGGTCGACGCCAGCGGCATGAACAGGTGCTGCCCCAGACTGTACAGGAACAGCCAGATCACCATCACGCCGTAGCTTGGCGAGAGAAAGCCAATGAGCAGCGCGCCGGCGGCGCCCAACAGCAGGGAGATCACGCCCATGCGCCGGCTGCACAGGAACCACAACGCCGCCGAAACAAACACCACCAAAAAACCGGGCAATTCGCGCGGAAATTCAAGAAACGAACGTTGAAAACCGGTCAGGGTAAAGCGCGCGTCCAGGAAATTGTTGAGCGTCGAATCGACCATGGCATAGGCCATGCCCATGAACAGCGATGCGCTGGCAAACAGTTTCAACTCACGCGAGGCGCGCGCCAGCCGGGATGTAAAGTTTCGTTCGGTCATGTCTGCCTGTGTTTTGAAGGTGGAATGCCGTCATTCTAACATGAATTTGCCGCCCGGCACGAGGAAAAAGAAAACTGGCGGCCGGGGCCGCCAGTTTGATGGGCAAAGCTATTGTACGCGGTTGAGATTACCAATCGCGCCGGCGATCGCCGCCGCCAAAACCACCCCGGCTGCCGCCCGTGCCGCCGCGTCCGCCCTGGCCACCGCCAAAGCCGCCGCGTCCGCCACCCTGGCCGCCGCCGAAGCCGCCACGACCACCGCCGCCACCCTGGCCGCCGCCGAAGCCGCCGCCAAAGCCGCCACGACCACCGCCACCACCACCGGGGCGTCCACCCTCGGTGCGCGGGCGGGCTTCATTCACGGTCAGCTTGCGGCCGTTGAACTCACGCCCGTTCATCGCTTCGATGGCCACTTTGCCTTCCGAGTCGGTGGCCATTTCCACGAAGCCGAAACCACGCGACTGACCGGTGACCTTATCCTTGATGATGGCCACCGAGGTTACCTCACCGAACTCAGCGAAGGCTTTCTTCATGTCCTCTTCGCTGGTATTGTACGGCAGGTTACCCACATAGATATTCATACTGTCTCCTCCTGAAACACAGACGGCGGGGATGGTCAATCCCCTGAAAGAATGGAACCACTTGCTCCACCCTCGGACAGGTGCAGCTGCTTGCGACCGCATACCAGATCTCAAACGGGCGAAGAGAAGTGCAACGAAGAACCTTGCGAGTCCCCCAGCGTCAGGCGGCGCACTTACTGTTTCAACAACAGGCATGCAAACACACAAACCCAGGCAGATCCCAATGGTTGGATTTATTATAACGTCTGGTGAAAAAAAATCAATCATCAGTTGGAACCAATTTCTGAGTGCCGGCGTTTTCGCTTTTTCTCGCGAATTCGACAAACCCGCCGGCGGCAGGCGCCAATTGCTTGACATCCCTGCCTGCTGCGGGTAAAATACGGATCACAAGGTTGACTTGCGCCGAGATAGCTCAGCTGGTAGAGCACACGACTGAAAATTGTGGGGTCGACAGTTCGATCCTGTCTCTCGGCACCAATACCCCCGCCCGCGGGGGTATTTCTTTTCCCGTGGTTTGACAGTTTTGTCCCGCCGGGCTAAAATTGAAACGAATGTCTGTCGGCGGTCACCGAACCCGCCCAGGCCAAACGAGGTGCGCATTGAGCAAGTGGGCGGGAAAATACGTCATCGGGTTGACCGGTAATATCGGCACAGGCAAAAGCGTGGTGCGTAAGATGTTGGAGCATTTGGGGGCCTATGGCATCGACGCAGACGCCCTCAGCCACCGTGCCATCGCCAAAGGTGCACCCGGTTATGCTGCGGTGCTGGCCAATTTTGGCCGCTGGGTGCTCGGCCCCGATGATCAAATTGACCGCGCCAAACTCGGACGCATCGTCTTCAGTGATCCCCAGGCCCTGAAAACCCTCGAAGACATCATTCATCCCCTGGTCGGCCAGGCAGTCGACCTGCTGGTGCGCCGCTCCAGCCAGCCGGTGGTGGTCATCGAAGCCATAAAGCTACTGGAAGGCAACCTGCGCCCGGCCTGCGATTCAATCTGGGTTACGGCAACCTCGCCCGATGTGCAGCTGGCCCGCCTGATGCGCGCGCGTGGCATGAGCGAAGCCGATGCCCGCCAGCGAATCACCGCCCAACCGCCCCAGCAGGCCAAAATCGACGCGGCCAACGTGGTCATCCGCAACGACGCCACCTTTGAAGAAACCTGGAAGCAAGTCACCACCGCCTGGGCGAAAGTGGTGCCGCCCGCCCTGCAAAACGCCGCGGCTGCCCCCGCCCCCGCCAAACCGGCCGCCGGCGCTCCGGCGGTTCAATGGGTGGTGGAACGCGGCCGTCCGCGCCACTCGGCGGAAATTGCCGCGCTGATCAACCACATTCAAAAACGCACGCCCGGCCTGAGCGCTTCAGACATCATGGCCGCCTTCGGTGAAAAAGCCTTCCTTTTATTGCGCTCTGCCGGAAAGCCGCTGGGTGTCATCGGCTGGCAGGTAGAAAACCTGGTATCGCGCACCACCGATATCCTGCTGGACGCCCAAACCCCGGCCGCCGAGGCCCTGCCCGCGCTGATTCAGGAAATGGAAAAGTCCTCGCGCGACCTGCAGTGCGAAGCCGCGTTGGTCTTTGCTCCCCCGGAGCTGGCCCGCCTGGAGCCGGTCTGGAAAGCCCTCGGCTACGAAAACCGCACCGCCCAATCACTGAGCGTACAAGCCTGGCAGGAAGCCGCGCTGGATTCCATGCCCGCCGGCAGCGTGCTGTTCTTTAAACAACTGCGCAAGGATCGCATCCTGCGCCCGATCTAATCACACCAAGGGATTTTTCTGTGTCCGACTTGCTGAGCGAGATCCTGTTTATCTTCCAACGCCTGAACTGGTTGAGCGTCCTCGACCTGTTCCTGGTGACGGTGATCTTTTTTGGGATCCTCATGCTGCTGCGCGACACCCAGGCGATGGTAATTTTGCGCGGCGTGCTGCTCATTATCGTGCTGCTCAGCCTGCTCACCAGCCTGGTCAACCTGCCGGCTTTTTCCTGGCTGGTGGAAACCACCCTGCCCGCTTTGCTGCTGGCCATCCCGGTCATTTTTGCGCCTGAGATTCGCCGCGGCCTCGAACGATTGGGCCGCGCCGGCAGCACCCCGCTGCTCTGGCGCCAGACTCCTTCGGCGGCAGCCGAAATGGCTGTCACCATCCGCGCCATCGTCACCGCCGCGGCGCGCCTGTCCTCGCATCGCCACGGCGCGCTTATTATCCTTCAGCGCAGCGACAGCCTGCAAGATTACGTGCGCACCGGCGTCACGCTCAATGCGCGCGTCACACCCGAACTGCTGCTGCAAATTTTTTATCCCAACACCCCCCTGCACGACGGCGCCGCCATCATCAGCAATAATCTGATTGTCGCCGGGGCGTGCGTCATGCCGCTGTCGGCGTCCGGCATCATCAGCCGCTCGCCCGAACGGCAAATGGGCCTGCGCCACCGCGCCGCGCTGGGCATCTCCGAAGCCAGCGACGCGATCGCCGTGGTCGTATCCGAGGAGACCGGGTCGATCTCCATCGCCCACAACGGCCGCATGATCCGCCGCCTGGACAGCGAACGCCTGGAAAACATTCTGCTGGCCTTCTACCGCCCCACCGAAAAACCCACCGCGCAGTTCAACCTGGGCGATTGGTTCCGCAAACGCATTCACAACCCGCGAAAGGAGGACGGACGCCATGGAGAATCTTAAACGCCTGGCGGGCTACCTCCCCACGCTGCTGATCGCCTTTCTACTGTCGGTGGCGGTCTGGATTCTGGCCGTCACCTCGGCCGACCCGACCGAAACGCGCACCTACCCGCGCGCCGTGCCGGTGGAGATCATCGGACTTGATCCAGCCATGGTCATCACCAGCAGCCTGCCCACCCAAATCAACCTGTCGCTCAGCGCGCCGCGTTCCATTTGGAATGAGCTGACCGCCAACACCAATTCGGTGCGCGCCGTGCTCGATCTGGCCGGGTTGGATTCGGGTACCCACGAGCTGGACATTCAGGTGCAGGTCGGCGTGCGCCCGGTACGCATCGTCACCTACACCCCGCGCCAGTTCACCATCACACTCGAGCGCCTGTCCAGCCAGACGATGCCCATCGAACTGGCCGTGACCGGCGGACCCGCCATTGGCTACCAGGCCGGGGACCCGGAATTGAGCGCCACCAACGCCACGGTCAGCGGGCCGCAGTCGCTGGTTGCGCGCGTCAGCAAAGTTCGCGCCGCGCTGGAGCTGAACCAGGTGCGTGAGAGTTTCAGCCGCACGCTCACCCTGCAAGCCGTGGATACCCAGAACGTGGTCGTCAGCGGCGTGACCCTCTCGCCGGATAAGATCACCCTCAACCAGACCATCACCCAGCGCGGTGGGTACCGCAACGTGATCGTCAAAGTCACCGTTTCCGGCCAGGTGGCCTACGGCTACCGTCTGACCAACATTTCAGTCTTCCCGCCGGCCGTCACGGTCTTCTCCACCGATCCCACCCTGGTGGACAACCTGCCCGGCTTCATCGAGACTCTGCCGGTCGACCTGACCGGCGCCCAGGACGACATCGAAACCCTGCTGGCGCTCAATCTGCCCGAAGGCATTTCCGTTGTCGATTCACCCAGCGTGCAGGTTCAGGTGGGCATTGCCGCCATCGAAGGCAGCCTGCGCCTGCCCAACCAGGCCGTCGAAGTCATCGGCCTGCCCCCCGAGCTTTCCGCCACCCTCTCCACTCAGACGGTGGATGTGATTCTTGCCGGTCCGCTGCCCTTGCTGGACCAATTGAAACCGGACGACCTGCGCGTGGTTTTGGACCTGACCAACCTGGGCCCCGGAAAATACACCCTGTCGCCCAGGGTCGTCTTCAACAAAGCCGATTTGCGCCCCGAATCGATTCTGCCGCCTTCCATTGAGGTGGTTGTCTCCATCGCCCCCACGCCCACGCGCGCCCCGGCCAAACCGTAAGGAGTATTTGTTCATGCAAAAACCTGTCGTTGCCCTGGTAGGCCGGCCCAATGTCGGCAAGAGCACGCTGTTCAACCGTCTGGCCGGCGAACCGCTGGCCATTGTGGATGACACCCCCGGCACCACCCGCGACCGCCTGTTTTCTTCGTCCGAGTGGAACGGCATTCCTTTTGATATCGTCGATACCGGCGGCATCGATCCCTCCTCCAGCAGCGGCCGCAAGCAGCCGCTCTCGGTTGGGTCGGCTGACTTCATCGATCAAATTCGCTCGCAGGCTTTGTTGGCGGTGGAAGAAGCCGATGTGGTGCTCTTCCTTGTGGATGCCGCCGCAGGCGTGACCCCCGCCGATCTGGAAGTTGCCTCACTGCTGCGCCGATCACAGCGCGTGGAAGACGGCCAGCGCCTGCCGCCCATTTTCCTGGTGGTCAACAAAGCCGACAGCGCCTACACGCGCGCCTCGGCGGCCGAATTCTACGAGCTCGGCCTGGGCGACCCTTACCCCATCTCCTCCGTGCACGGCACCGGCACCGGTGACCTGCTCGACGCGCTGGTGGCCTCCTTCCCCAAACAGGAAGAGGAGGAAGAGGACAACGCCCCCAAGATCGCCATCGTTGGCAAACCCAACGTGGGCAAATCCAGCCTGCTCAACCGCCTGGCCGGGGTCGAGCGGTCCATCGTCAGCCCCATCGCCGGTACCACCCGTGATGCCATTGACACACGCATCACCTATGAAGGCATCGACGTGGTGCTGATCGACACCGCCGGCATCCGCCGCGCGGGCAAGGTCATCCCCGGCGTGGAAAAATACTCCGTGCTGCGCTCCATGCGCGCTATTGAGCGCGCCGATGTGTCGCTCTTGATGATCGATGCCACCGAGGGCATCAGCGCGCAGGACACCCACATCGCCGGCTATATCAAAGAAGCCTGGAAAAGCACAGTGGTGATCGTCAACAAATGGGACGCCGTCGAAAAAGACGACCACACCATGATGGAATACACCGAGCGCCTGCGTCAGGCGCTGGACTTTATGGCCTATGTGCCGATTCTCTTCATCTCGGCCAAAACCGGCAAGCGCGTCGATCAGGTACTGCCCATGGCCCTGCGCGTGCAAGAAGAACGCCTGGCGCGCCTGAGCACCTCACAGCTCAACCGCATCATCCAAAACGCCCAGGATACGCACATCCCCACCTCGCGCACCGGCCGCGCCCTGAAGATCTACTACGGCACGCAGGTGCGCTCCGATCCACCCACCTTCCTGATGTACGTCAACGATCCCAAGCTGGCGCACTTCACCTACTACCGCTTCCTGGAAAACCAAATCCGCAAGGATTACCCCTTCACCGGCACACCCATCCATATCGTCATGCGTCCGCGCCGGTAACCGTCCATGTGCCCGTCCGGCTCTCGCCGGGCGGGTTTTATTTTCGCCACAGGAGGAACGATGGAATACCGCACTCTGGGACGCTCCGGCGTCAAAGTCAGCCCGCTGTGCCTGGGCACGATGAATTTCGGTGGTGTAACCCCCGCCGATGAATCGATCCGCATCATCGACCGCGCGCTGGACGGCGGCATCAATTTCATCGACACCGCCAACGTATACAACGCCGGGGAGAGCGAGCGCATCATCGGCCAGGCGTTGAAAGCCAACGGCAAGCGCGACGCCATCGTATTGGCGACCAAGGTGCACGGCGAAGCCGGACCCGGCCCCAATGATCGCGGCAATTCTCGTTACCACATCCTGCGCGCCTGCGATGATTCCCTGCGCCGCCTGCAAACCGACCACATCGACCTGTACCAGTTGCACCGCAACAATCCCGACATTCCGCAGGACGAAACCCTGCGCGCGCTGGACGACCTGGTGCGCGCCGGCAAAGTGCTGTATATCGGCGCATCCACCTTCCCGGCCTGGAAAGTGATGGAAGGATTGGCGATCAGCGAAAAAATGAACTTCGTTCGCTTCACCAGCGAGCAACCGCCCTACAACCTGCTCGATCGCCGCATTGAAAACGAACTGGTGCCGCTGGCCTTGCAGTACAACCTGGCGCTGCTGCCCTGGTCGCCGCTGGCGGGGGGCATTCTGGCCGGGCGCTACGACGAAGGCATGCCGGCCGATTCGCGTGGCGTGCTGGGCAGCAGTCTTTTCCGTCAGCGCATGTCCACCCGCGGCCTGGACGTGGCCCGCGAGGTGGGGCGCATGGCTGCCGCCCGGGGCCTGAGCACCGCGCAGCTTTCGCTGCTGTGGTGCATGCTGCAGCCCGGCATCACCGCGCCCATCGTCGGCCCGCGCACCCTGGCGCACATCGAAAGCTTCCTGCCGGTGATGGACCTGACGCTCAGCGCCGAGGAATTGGCCGCTTTCGACCAATTGGTGCACCCCGGCAACGCCGTGGCGGACTTTCACAACAGCAACAACTGGATGAAAGCGCGTATCGACTGATCCGTTCCGTCGACTCCGATTTGGTTTTCGATCTGTGCCCTCGTCCAATCCCGCCCTTCCTGATATAATAGGCAGGATTGCCAGATTGTCGCTATTTTTGGAATAAAAGGTGCACTTCACAGGAATGATGCGCCTATCATCAAATCACTCAGAAGGGTCCAGTTGATGAAAGAGTACACCACTGATTCCATTCGCAATATAGCAGTTGCTTCGCACCTCAGCTCCGGCAAGACAATGTTGGTCGAGTCCTTCCTGCATTTTTCCGGCGGCACCACCCGCATGGGCAAAATCGAAGATGGCACGACGGTATCGGACTACGAGGATGAAGAACATCGCCGCGGTATTTCCATTTTTACCTCGGTCGTGCCGGTGGAATACAAGAATGTCAAGATCAACTTCCTGGATACGCCCGGCTTCAACGATTTCATCGGCGAAGTCATCTCGGCTCTGCGTGTGGCCGACGGCGCCCTGGTGCTGATCGACTCGGTTGCCGGTCGCGAAGTCGGCACCGAAATCGCCTGGCAATACTGCGATAAATTCCACATGCCGCGCTTCCTGGTGATCAACAAGATGGAGCGCGAAAACGCCAACTTCCAGAAGGCGCTCAACACCATGGCCGAGTTCTCCGAACTGCGCCTGATCCCCATTCAGATCCCCTGGGGCGAAAAATCCGACTTCAAGGGCGTCATCGACCTGCTGACCATGAAAGCCTACAAGGGCGACGGCAAGACCGTGGTGGATATCCCCGCCGATTTCAAAGACGCCGCAGAAGAAGCCCGTATGAAGCTGGTGGAAGCCGCCGCCGAAGGCAGCGACGCTTTGCTGGAAAAATACCTCGAAACCGGCGAGCTGTCTGACGCCGAAGTGCTCGAAGGCCTGACCGCCGTGGTGCGCTCGGTGGATTACGCCCCGGTGCTGGTCGCCTCGGGCGCCGGCATGGTGGGCACCGGCCCGCTGCTGGACGCCATCCTTTCGCTGATGCCCTCCCCCGCCCAGGTGGCCCCCGCCGTGGCGCAGGGCAAGGCCGGCGAAGAGAAACTCACCCCCACGGATTCCGGCCCGCTGGCGGCCTATGTGTGGAAGACGACCGCCGATCCGTTCGTCGGCAAGCAGACCTTCTTCCGCATCTATTCCGGCACCCTGTCCTCCGACTCGCGCGTTTGGAACCCCACCAAGAATATCGAAGAGCGCATCGGCCAGGTCAGCATCCCGCGCGGCAAGGAAATCATTCCCGCCAAGACGCTGCACACTGGTGACATCGGTGTGGTACCCAAGCTCTCCGAAACTTCCACCGGCAACACCCTGTGCGATAAAACGCACTCTTTGGTCCTGCCGGTGCCCGAATACCCCAACGCGCTCTACCGCCTGGCCATCAACCCCAAGACCATGGCCGACTCGAGCAAGATTTCCTCGGTGCTCACCCGCATGTGCGAAGAGGATATGACCCTCTCGTGGCATATGGA
This sequence comes from Anaerolineaceae bacterium, assembly GCA_034428975.1. Lineage (GTDB taxonomy): Bacteria > Chloroflexota > Anaerolineae > Anaerolineales > Anaerolineaceae > DAOUGY01. Next base: position 9,986 of record DAOUGY010000176.1, read on the forward strand.
AGCCGCCACCAACCAGACCCTGCTGCAGGGCATGGGCGATCAGCACCTCGACGTGGCCATCCGCCGCGCCGAAACCAAATTCCAGGTCGGTCTGGTGACCGAAGAGCCCAAGGTTCCCTATCAGGAAACCATCACCAAGAAGGGCTCCGCCATGTACCGCCACAAGAAGCAGACCGGCGGCGCCGGGCAGTTTGGCGAGGTGCATCTGCGCGTTGAACCCATCGCCGACAAAGACTTCGACTTTGCCTGGGAAGTGGTTGGCGGCGCCGTGTCCCAAAGCTACGCCACCTCCATCCAGAAGGGTATCGCTTCGGTGATGAAGGAAGGCGCGCTGGCCGGTTACCCGATGTCCAACATCAAGGTGGCAGTTTTCGACGGCAAGGAACACCCCGTGGATTCCAAACCGATCGCGTTTGAAATCGCCGGCCGCGAAGCCTTTAAGCTGGCCTGCCAGGACGCCGGCCCCATGCTGCTCGAGCCGATCATGATGGTTAAGATCGTCGTGCCCGAAGAGAACATGGGCGACGTGCTGGGCGACCTGAACACCCGCCGCGCGCGCGTGATGGGCATGGAGACTGAAAAGGGTCACTCCACCATCACCGCCACCGTCCCGCTGGCGGAAATGCTGCGCTACACCACGCAGCTGCGCTCGATCACCGGCGGCCGCGGTGTGTTCACCATGGAACAGGACCGCTACGAGAATGTTCCGCCGCACATCACCGCTGAAATTGTGGCCGTCCGCCAAAAGGAACTGGCCGCCCGCAAGGAAGAGTAAGTCTCCACCGTACGATCCGAGAGCAGGAAGGCCCGCCTTCCTGCTCTCCTCTTTTGAGGGACAACCCATGACCTTCTCGCAAGACGAATGGCTGGAACGCATCTGGGATGGGCTGCTCTCGCGCCAGGCCGCGCGCATCCGCGCCACCTACGCCGAGCTGGACGACGCCAGCCGCCGCGAAGTGCTGAATCACCTGCAGCGCATGGTCACCGAAGAGGGCTGGCACCCCCAACAGGTCAAATCAGCGCGCGCCGCGCTGCGCGCCCTGCAATCACCCGCCGCCCGCCGCGATCCGCATGACAACCCATAAAATCTCTCCCCTGATTCTCATTCTTCTGGCGCTGACCGCGCTCGGTCTGTTTACCGTGCTGCTGCACGCCACGCTCTATACCAATCCGTTCGGCGCCGATTTTTACACTTTCTGGCTGGCCGGTCGCGCCACGTTTGCCGAAGGCCAGAACCCCTACTCGGCCGAGATCACCCGCCAGAGCCAGATGGGCATTTACGGCCGCCCTGCCCTGCCGGATGAAGATCAGGTGGCCTTTGCCTACCCGCCCTACAGCCTGCTGGCCATACTGCCCACCGCCTGGATGAGCTACGACTGGGCGCAGTCCTACTGGCTGGCGCTCAACATTCTGCTGCTGATCAGCGTGTTGGTCTTTCTCAAACCCGGCGCGCCGCCGCTGCGCAACCTGCTCTATATGCTGTTTTACCCGGTGGCTTTCGGCCTGATCCTGGGCAACTTCGCCGTACCGCTGGGCACCTTCCTGCTCTTTTTCTATGCCTTCTTGATCGAGCGCAAACCTTCGCGCGCCGTGCAAATTGCCGGCGGGTTGGCCTTTGCCTGGGTGACGACCAAGCCGCAATTCATCTGGCTCTTCGCCCTTTTCATCCTGCTCTACGCCGCGCGCGAACGCCTCAAGCCCTTCTTGATTTCGTTTGCCATCTCGCTGACCGGCATGCTGGCAATTTCTTTCGTGCTGGTGCCCGACTGGCTGGAGCGCTGGCTGCGGCGCATCGGCGAATACGCCGGTTACGTGCGGTCACAGCCGGCCATCACCGGTTTGCTGGCTGAAGGGCTGCCCGCCCCCATGCCAGCCATTCTCACGGTTGTCGCGCTGTTCGTGTGCGCCGGCCTGACGATCGTACTGCTGCGCCGCTGGTGGCGCGGCGCGCTGCCCGCGCTGCTGCTGTGGGGCTGGCTGGGCTTTCTCACCTATCTATTCCACCCGCACGGCATTGCCTACGAACAGATCAGCTTTCTCGTGCCGTTGGCGCTGTGGGCGGCCGCGCAAAACGGGCGCAGCGCGCGCCTGCCGTTGTGGCTCTTCTGGGGCGGCAGTTTACTGCTTTCGTGGGTCTTCTTCGTCGTCGGCAAATGGGTCTATCACCCCGCCGATGCCTGGCCGCTGATCTTCAACGGCGTGTGGCTCACGTGGCGCTTCGTGCAGCAGCGCCGCCGGCCCGCCGAAAATCGAGGTACCGATGGACATTCACCGGCTGTCTGACGCCATGCAGGCTTTTGTGCGCGCCAAGGGCTGGTACGAGCCCAACAGCCCGCGCCCACAAACCCCGCGCAACATCGCCATTTCGCTTAACCTGGAAGCCGCCGAAGTACTGGAGCACTTCCAATGGTCCGAGCAAAGCCCCAACCCGGCCGAGCTGGAAAGCGAACTGGCTGATGTGACCCTCTACCTGCTGCAACTCGCCGCGCTGACCGGCATCGATCTGGAAGCCGCCGTGCTGCGCAAACTGGAACGCAACTACACCCGCACCTGGGATACCCCGCCGGGGGAATGAATCTCGCCGCCGTTTTGCGTTACAATAATCAATAAACCAATCACAGGAAAGATCCTTCATGCGCATCTCAGTCTTTGGCGGGGCCAACCCGCTGCCCGGCGATCCCGGCTACGAAGACGCTCTCCGCCTCGGGCGGCTGCTCGGCGCCGCCGGGCACACCGTTCTCACTGGCGGGTACGTCGGCACGATGGAAGCCGTCTCGCGCGGCGCCGCTGAATCCGGCGCTCACGTCATCGGCGTAACCTGCGACGTGATCGAAGCATGGCGCAAAGTCAAGCCCAACCCGTGGGTCATGGAAGAAATGCGCTTTCCCGATCTGATCGGACGCCTGAGCGCGCTGATCACCCACTGCGACGCCGCCGTGGCGCTGCCCGGCGGACCCGGCACGCTGGCCGAAATTGCGCTGATGTGGAATCAGATGCTGATCGATGCGCTGCCCACCCGCCCGCTGATCCTGGTCGGCAGCGGTTGGCAACAAACCCTTGACACCTTCTTCACCACCATGCCGGAATACACCCGCCCGCACCACCGCGCGCTGATCCGTTTTGCGCCGGATGTGGACAGTGCCGCCGCGCAGCTCAATCACGGGGAGCATTGATATGCGTCCACCGGTGTGGTTGTGCACAGTCGGCCTGCTGGCGGTGCTTCTGACCGCCTGCACCGCGCCCGTGCCTGCGCTCACGCCCACACCGGAAGTATCCGTCCCATTCACGCCTGGTCCGACGAACACGCCCCCCGTCACCGCCACGCCTGGCCCGACCGTCACGCCGCTGCCCACGCTAACGCACACTCCCACCATCACGCCCACCCCACTGGCCCTTTCCGGCGGCCTGGTGCTGTTTGTGCTGGAAGATCCCGCCGGCCCGCAACTGGCCCTGGTGCCCACCGACCGCCAAACCGCGCCGGTGCGCCTGCCGCTGCGGGGCCGCAGCCCGGCGGTTTCGCGTGACGGCAAGCAGGTGGCCTTTGTGGCACAGGACAATATCCTGCAAACCATTCGCGTGGCCGAACTCCAGGGCGACGGCAAATCCATTCTGCTCACCGCGCAGGGCGGCATCAACGCCTCGCCCTCCTGGTCATCCACCGGTCAGTGGATTGCCTATGCGCATCGCGCCGCGCTCCCTGCCGTCCAGGTTTACAAAGACAATTGGGATATTTTCATTTCCCCCGCCGATGGGTCCTCCGCGTTCAATCTGACGCAGAGCGCCGCCAACGAGACCGATCCGGTCTACGCACCAGACGGGCTGACCCTGGCATATGTTTCGGACGCCTCCGGCTTTCCGGAGATTGTGCTCTACCGCTTTGAGACCAAAAAGACCGAACTCATCACCCGCACCGGCAAGCCCAAACAGGACCTGACCTGGTCGCCGGACGGCACGAAGATCGCTTTTACTTCGACGGATGCCAACGGCGCCAGCGATCTGTTCGTCGTCGATATCGATTCCCGCGAGATGGTCGGCCTGGCGATTGACCCGGCCTTGGACAGCCACCCCGGCTGGTCGCCGGACGGCGCGCAATTGGTCTTTCAATCCAACCGGCGCGGAACCAGCGGTCTGTATGTGATGAACGCCGCCGGCGATTGGGTCACCGAGTTAACTCCGTTGGATGTGATCGCCTCGGAGCCGGTCTGGTTTAATCCCTAAAATGGATCCACGAAAACACCAAGACGAAATCCTCCGATGATGAGGATGGGGTTCTCAAGGCGCGATCGATGTTGGCCGCGCCTTCTTTATTCAATGCGGCCAAACCCAATGTCGCGCACATCGCATCCTATGCAGACAACCCATTTGGCAACCCGGTGTTCTTTGGACCCATGGTTTTCAGGTTATTTCAATGGCAGGCGCCCGACCAGATCGTGATGCGAATGCGTGCGCCCCTCGGCGATCAGCTCACGGGCGGCGTCCACCTGATCCCAGGTGTTCCACAACAGCACACCGCGCACTTTGTGCTCCTTGAGGTAGTACAACACACCCTTCTCGTAGGGAATCGCCCAATCCGCCAGGACCTCATGGCGCGGGTCCAGCTCGCCAACCGCCTCGTACCCCAGGTCAAACAGGTCGCCGTAGAAAAACGGCTGGTGATGGTATGGCCTCGCCTCACCCGCCATGTTCAGGCCGGCCATGTAGCCCATCGTGTTGGCGTTATCGGCATGTTCCACGCGCATGCGTCGATGCAGGGGCAGACTGTAGAAGGACGCCACATCCCCCGCGGCGTAGATGTACATGCGATTGGTGCGCAGGTGATCATCCACAATGATCCCGCCGCCCTCGTCCGGCTCGGCCACGGCAATGCCCGCCGCGCGCGCCAGATCGACATTGGGCAGCAGACCGATCCCGGCCACCAGATGATCGACAGCGATGCCCATTCCATCGCTCGAATGCATCACAAACCCGTCGCCGCGCGATTCAATGGATTGCACCTCCACCCCGCTGAGCACTTCCACGCCTTTTTCACGATAATGGTGCGTGACAAAGCGCGAAAGGTCGCCGGGAAAGATGCGCGCGCCAATGCCCTCTTCGGGGAAGACCATCACCACCTTTTCGCCCAGGCCGTTGAGCGCCGCAGCGATCTCCGAGCCAATGAACCCACCGCCGATCACGCCGAAGCGCGCTCCCTGACCCGTCCAGGCGCGCAGGGTGTGATAATCGTCCAGCGTGCGGAAGTAGACAATGCCCTCTGGCGCCACTGGCAGCCGCCGAGGTCGTCCGCCAGTGGCCAACAGCAGCTTCTGGTAGCCGTAAACGGCGCCAGCATCGTCGCGCACCTGTTTTTGCTGCCAGTCCAGCAGCATGGCGCGTCGATTTGCGATCACCTCCACGCCATCCGCCAGATCACTCCACACTATGCTTTCCGGCTTGCCCTGCCACAATTTCTTCGACAACGGGGGGCGTTTGTACGGTGGGTGGCCCTCGGCCGTAAGGATTCCGATGCGGCCGTTCTTGTCCACCTCGCGGATGCCCTTCACCGCGGCTGCCGCCGTCATCCCGCCGCCAATGATCAGATAATCATAGATTTCCATCGCGACCTCGTTATTTATTATTTATATCAATATAGTCAGCTTTGGGAGCAAAGTCAATGAGAGATTGTGAGTTAGTGATTAGGAATTCGTGGTTAATGATTAGTGCCAAGCACTAACCAATCATCACTAACAACTGCCCTCTCACTTCCAATCGTTGCCATTTCCATCATTCCGGTTTACAATCAGGTGTTCAAATTCCAGGAGAGAGAAAGACAGGCATGAGCACCGATAAACTACCCACCCGCAGTGAGAATTATTCCGAATGGTACAACCAGGTCATTCAACGTGCCGAGATGGCCGATTACGCCCCGGTGCGCGGCTGCATGGTCGTGCGGCCCTACGGATGGGCGCTCTGGGAAAATATTCAGCAGAGCCTTGACCGCCGCTTTAAGGCCAGCGGGCACGTCAACGCCGCCTTCCCCATGCTCATCCCCATGTCCTTCCTGGAGAAGGAAAAGGAACATGTCGAAGGATTTTCCCCCGAACTGGCCGTGGTTACCATCGGCGGCGGCGAGAAACTGGAAGAACCGCTGGTCGTGCGCCCCACGTCCGAAACGATCATTGGCTACATGTACTCCAAATGGATCAAATCCTACCGCGATCTGCCCATCCTGATCAACCAGTGGGCCAACGTGGTGCGCTGGGAAATGCGCACGCGCCTGTTCCTGCGCACCCTGGAGTTTTACTGGCAGGAAGGCCATACTGCCCACGCCACCCGTGAAGAGGCCGTGGAAGAGACCCTGCGCATGCTGGAGACCTACACGCGCTTCGCCGTTGACGACGCCGCCGTGCCGGTCATCCCCGGGCGCAAGAGCGAGAGCGAAAAATTTGCCGGCGCGGTCAATTCCTACACCATCGAAGGTATGATGGGCGACACCCGGGCCCTGCAGTCCGGTACCTCGCACTTCCTCGGACAGAACTTCGCCAAAGCGTTCAACATCGAATACCTTGACCAAAACAACGAATTGCAAAATGCCTGGACAACTTCGTGGGGCCTGTCCACCCGATTCGTCGGCGCCATCATCATGACCCACGGCGACGACCAGGGGCTGATCATGCCGCCGCGCCTGGCGCCCATCCAGGTGGTGATCGTGCCCATCTACCGCAGCGACGACGAACGCGCCGCGGTGATGGAAGTGGTCGAGCGCATGCGCCAGACCCTCAAGGACTTCCGCGTCAAGGTCGACGACCGCACCGAGGTCACGCCGGGCTTCAAATTCAACGATTGGGAAATGCGCGGTGTGCCGCTGCGCGTGGAAATCGGCCCCAA
>DAOUGY010000177.1:0-17072 GCA_034428975.1 Anaerolineaceae bacterium
CGCAGGGCGTCTTCGATGCCCTTCTCGATGGGCAGTTCGGCCTTCCAGCCGAGCAGCTTGAGGGCGGTATCGGCGTTGGCGTACGCGCCGGCCACATCGCCGGGGCGCGGCGGCATTTCGCGCTTGTTCACCGTCTGGCCGTAGACCTTCTCAAAGGCCGCCACCAGCTCGCGCACGGTCACGCCGTGGCCGGTGCCCAGGTTGATCACCAGATAATTGTCTTCGGGATGCCCGGCGCGTTCAAAGGCGCCGTCAAAATCGGTCACGGCGTTGATGTGGGCGCGCGCCAGATCCCAGACGTGAATGTAATCGCGGATGCCCGTGCCGTCGCGGGTGGGCCATTCCACGCCGGTGATGTCAAACGACGGCAGGCGCCCCTGGGCCACATCCACCAGCTTGCCCAGCACATGGGTGGGGTTTTTGACGTGAATGCCCGAGCGCATGCCCGGATCGGCGCCGATCGGGTTGAAGTAGCGCAGCGCAATGCCCTGCATGCCGTAGCTGGCGCAGAAATCGCGCAGGATCATTTCCATCATGTACTTGGTGCGTGAGTAGGGGCTGAGCGGCTTGAGCGGCGAGGATTCGTTGACCATGTAGCCCGGCACCACATCGTAAATGGCGGCCGAGGAGCTGAACACCACGCGCTTGCAGCCCAACGCTTTGAGGTTGTTGAACAGTTCCAACGATTTGCCCACGTTCTCGCGGTAATACTCGTAGGGCATGACCACTGATTCGGGCACTACAATCAGAGCGGCGCAGTGCACTGTGGCCTGAATATCGGAATGGTCGCGGAAGATGCGCTCCAGCGCGGCGCGGTCGGCAATATCCGCCTCGTAGAAGATGTGCCCGCGGGTGAACTCACGCCGCCCGGTAACCAGCGAATCGAGGATGATTGGGGTGTGTCCGGCGTCTTCCAACGCGGAAACGATGGTGCTGCCAATGTAGCCGGCTCCGCCGGTGATCAGGAATTTCATTGAGCCTCCTTTGTCCTTCGGTGAGGTGCGCGCCGTTCAGGGCGCAGAACAGTTCAAGGTTTGCTGTACCGATGACAGGGCATCCTGCCGTCCGGGGGAATCATCGGTCTGGCGTTCGATGCGCTGCCACAATGTGCACAGCACCGGCTGCATCATCGGCGTGATGCCGGCGGCCTCGGCGTTCAACTGCACAGCGCGCGTCCACTGTCCGGCATGGGCATAGCCTTCGATGAACACCACGCGCTCCATCGGGTCGTTGGGGTAATCACCGCTGGCAAAGGCCTGGTCGCCCAGTTCGGCCACCCCGGCCCAATCGCCGATCTGGCGGGCCAACTCGGCCTTTTCATAATAATAGCACCAGCGGTGCGCCGGTTCACTGCCAAAAATCGTCGCGGGCAGGGTGGGCATCTCACCCGGCACAATCCACCCTGCGTTGGAAACCGGCGCGGCCTCCCGCATATCGGGGTTGAGCATGGCGTTGACCGCGTCCAACTCGGGGTCGAGCACGCGCAGGCAGGCGGGCGGCACAAAGGAAAGCACCACCGCCTGCGATGTGTTGCCGTCGAAGCGCGCCGCCAGGTAATTCTGCCGGATGGGCGTATCCGGCGCCAGCGATTGCAGACCGCGGTCCAGGCGCACAGAGAGCAGATAAAACATGTAGTCCATCTGCGCGCTGCGGTTATCGGGCGCATAAATCCAGTTGAGCGGCGCGGTCAGCGAATTGTCGCTGCTAAACTGGATGGGCAGGTCGCCGGAGATGAGCGTGGTGCCCGGCTGAATGTCAGGCGCGCGCCAGGCCATCTGCCAAAAGAGCGAGCGCTGCAGGTCCCAATCGCGGCGGAAGGCGTTGGCGTTTTCAAATTGCTGCCCAACACCAAAGGCCACCAGCGCCGCCACCACAGCGATGCGCCCCCAGCGCGGCACGGGCAGCAGGCCTACCAGTCCGGTCAGCAGCAGCACCGAGCCGAGCATGAACGGGATGGTGAAGCGGCTGTTGGGAAAGTCGAAATGAATGATCAGGCCGGTCAGCCAGAACGGCCCGCCGGCGATGAGCAGCCCAATCAGCCCCAGCCCGATAGCGGGCAGCGCCCAGGGCGCGCGGGTACGGGCGCGCAATGTGCTCTCACTGCGCAGCAGGGCCAAAAAGATCCCCACGCCCGCCAGGGTCAGCGCGATCAGCGCGGCATACGCCAGCGTGGTGCGGCTACCCAGCACCGCCGGATCGGGCGGCAGGAAGGCCCGCCCCCAGGCCGCCAGGCCGGTATTGGCCATATCGGTCAGCGCGGTGGTGATCAGCATCCACAGCGTGCCCCAGCCGTCGGCTTGAAAACGCGCCAGCAGCGAGAAATCGTAATTCTGGTTCTGGTAGGGGAAGAAGAAGGCGCGCCACACCCCCACACCCACAAAGAGCGCCAGATAGGGCAGAGCGGCGGTCAGCGCGCGGCGCAGGCGTGCTTTGGGCGCCGGGGCGTCCGCGGCGGCAAACAGGAACAACGGGCGCAGCAGCTCCAGCAGGAAGAAGTACTCCATCGTCAGCAGGTTGACCAGCGAAAGCAGCAGCGCGGCAAGGGTCAGTCCAACCCGCGCCGGCAGCGTGCGGGCGGACTGTGCTTTCAGCGATATATAGAATGAAGTCAGCAGGCAGGTGAAGACCAGAAAGAAATGCCCGAAATTGACCGCCACCGGCTGCAAACCAAAGCCCGGATAAACGGCAAAGAGCAGACTGGCCCAGGCGGCCGCTTCGGGCTGCGCCGGCCAGACGCGCCGCAGCAGCGCCCACAGGGCCAGCGCGGCGGCCCAGCGCGCGAGCAGGCCGAAGGTCTGCCAGATCAGCGGGTTGTCGCCCAGCAGACTTTCGGTGAAGTTGACCAGCACCCCCCAGTACGGGCGGTTGGTGGAAAAATAGCGTGCCAGGCCTTCGGCGCCCAACTGCTGCCGGATCCAGATGAAGGCCCAGTCATCCCAGAAGAAGCCCAGGCGGCGCGCCAGCAAACCGTAGGCCAGCACGCACACCGCCAGCAAGGCCAGCGGAACGAGCGCATGCGGCCAGCGCCGCGCGGCAAGGCGTTTCAGGCGATCAATCATGCGTCGACTCATCCACGCTGCCGGGATTCTTCCACACTTTGCGCACCAGGTAAATCGGCCGGCCTTTGACTTCCTGGAAAATGTACCCAATGTACATGCCGATCAGCCCAAGCGAGATTAAAATGCTGCCGCCCACCACCAGCAGCATGAACATCAACGAACTCCAACCCGGCGCCAGGCTGGACTGGTTTCCGGTGACCCAGAAGGACAGCACGTAAATCACTTCGGCCAGCGCCCCCAGCAGGAAGAGCGCCCCGACCGAGATGGCAATGTAGAGCGGCACGAGCGAGAAGGAGAAGATGGCGTCCATCGCCAGGCGCAGCATTTTGCCCAGCGAGTATTTGGTGCGCCCGGCCAGCCGCTCGGGTGGGGAGTAGGGCAAAATCACCGAACGAAAACCGGCCCAGGCTACCATACCGCGCAAGAAGCGGTGATATTCGCGCATGCCGCGCAGGGCCTGCACCACCGGCCGGGCCAGCAGACGAAAATCCGCCGCGCCGGGCTCGATGGGCGTGTCGCCGATGCGGTTGACCACGCGGTAGAACAACCCGGCGGTGGCGCGCTTGAAGGGCGAAATGTGGCGTTCTTCCACGCGCTGGGTCAGCACCACCTCGTAACCGGCCCCCGCCAGACGCAGCATCTCGGCGATCAACGCCGGAGGGTGCTGGCCGTCGCCGTCGAGGGTGATGACGTAATCGCCCTGCGCGGCGTCCAGGCCGGCGGTCAGGGCGGCCATGTGACCAAAATTGCGGCTGAACTCGATGATCTCCACGCGCGCATCCTGCGCGGCGATATCCAGCAGTCGCCGGGCGGTCTCGTCGGTAGAGCCGTCGTTCACGTAGGTGATCTTGAACTGGTAGGGCAGGGAATCGACGGCCGTGCACAGCTGCCGGTGAAAGGCTTCCACGGCTTCCTGCTCGTTGAAAACCGGTACGACGATATCCACCTGAAGCGGTTCAGCCAAAAGGTCCTCACAGGGCACAAAATGGGTCGGACGAGGTTATTATAACGTTTTTTCGAGATCGGGCAGCGTCCGGATATGGGCGGTGATGAGGTGCGATTGGTTCCGTCCATCCCCAATCGCTTTTGATGACATTCATAGCCCCGAATCGGTGACAAACAACCGCCGCGATTCGTTGACAGGGCCGGTCAAAATGGGTATCCTGTGCATCGATTTGAAAATTTAATCAACAGATCTCTGTTGCGAAAGGATGAACGACCATGGCTTACATTATTACCGATGACTGCATCATGTGCGGCGCTTGCGAACCGGAATGCCCCGAAGGCGCCATCACCGCCGGCGACGATAAATACATCATCGACCCCGCGCTGTGCAAGGACTGCGGTTCCTGCGCGGATGTGTGCCCCACCGGCGCCGCCCAACCCGCGTAATTGCCTCATTCAAACAAACCGAGGCGGTCGGTTGACCGCCTCATTGTATTTAAGCCAATGGTGATATAGAATCGTTTCCATGAAGAAATTTATCGCAGTCGCTGGAAACATTGGTGTCGGAAAATCCACCCTGGTGGAGATGCTCTGTCAGCGCCTGGGCTGGCAGCCGTTTTACGAGCCGGTGGCCGAGAACCCCTACCTGGCTGATTTTTACCACGACATGCCGGCCTGGGGTTTTCAATCGCAGATCTTCTTCCTCACCCACCGCCTCCGCATCCACCAGTTGGTGCTGCGCGCGCCCGGCTCGGTCATTCAGGACCGCAGCATCTACGAGGACGCCGAAGTGTTCGCGCGCAACCTGCACCTGCAAGGGTCACTGCGCCCGCGCGATTATGAGACGTACGAGACATTGTACCAAACGCTGTCCGATTTCCTGCCCCCGCCGGACCTGATGATTTATCTGCGCGCGTCGGTACCCACGTTAATGCAGCGCATCGCGCTGCGCAATCGCGAATACGAGCGCACCATCCAACCGGCCTATTTGGAACAGTTAAATCAGTTGTACGAAAACTGGATTGCCGGCTTCACATTCTGCCCCGTTCTCACCGTGCCAGCCGACGATCTCGATTACGTGGCGCACCCGCACCACCTCGATTTGATCCTGCGTAAAGTGCAGGAAAAACTAACCGGAAAAGAAGAAGTTCTGTTTGATCCGGAAGAGGTCAACCAGGCTTCTTTCTGATTGTTAATGATGCTTTCCGGAGGCCCCTGACGATGAAGCCGGATGGTTTTCTCGGGGCCTTTTTTATTTCACCCTGATCGCTATCGCGGTTCGACGACCAGCTTGATGGCGGTGCGTACTTTGCCATCAATTTCCACGTCCACGAATTCCGGAATGCAAACGACAGCGATTCCGTCTTCGGCCAGATAGCCCTTGGCCAGCACGAGCGCTTTGATCGCCTGGTTGACCGCACCTGCGCCAATCGCCTGAACATCTGCGCGTTTATGTTCCCGGACCACCCCCGCAATTGCCCCCGCGACAGCAGCCGTGCGGGAATTTGCCTTGACTTTGATGACGTCCATTGCTCTTCTCCCTTCTATGATTGAGCTTATTGAAATAGCCAAGGGGGCAATAACTTCGTATTCCTGTACGAATTGTACAAGATTATATTGCAGGCTTCAAGCGATTTTACAAGGTTCTTTACAAGATGTTCAGATGAGTTTGGGAAGGTCGGCTCTGTTTTTCTGTGGATGGAATCATATTCTTATGTATGGATTAAAAGGGATTCGTAATAATCGTAGGGGCTGTGGAAATGTGGATAACTCACTACACCCCGCACTAAATCGGAAATAGCAGGGGGCGGTCACTGCCGGTATCCCGTATATACCGGAATCGGATCGCGAGTCTATTCCACGCAAAATGTGGAAAGAATCCGAACAGATTCGCTCTCCTGTGGATGGATTTTCGGAGCTTTGGGCTTTGACGCAGATATGGGAGCGAAAATATTCACCCCCCATATATGGGGGGTGATGTTGGGGGGGCGGCGAGCTGGAAATAGAATATTTATCCGGGTTTATCAACATTTCGTGATATTTATCCACAGTTTTCAGGGGGTTATCCACAGTTTTGTGGAAAAAAGGGATTGCCGGGGATTCGTTTCCGAATCCGTACATATGGGGGGTTAAAGCACCCCGGCGTCCTCGGCCCAGTCATCCATCGTTTCCTCAACGGCATCCAGATAGGAATCCAGGGCGTTCAGGCGTTGTTCAAAATGGGCGGCGTCCAGCTCAAGCGTCTGGCAGCAAGCCTGCCAGGCCGGCGAATCGCCGCCGGTGAGCGCCAGCGCTTCGCTCCAGGTATTGAGCAGAATCCAGGCGGCGGCGTGCGGATGTTCGTCGGTCAGGGCTTCCGCGGCGCGGGTGTAGTAATTCAGGCGGGCTTTGTGCAGGCGCGGCGGGCAATCGGCGTGCGCGGCGGCGGCAATCAGTGCGTGGGTCCAATCGGGCAGCAGCGCCTGAATATCCGCGCCGGCCAGCCCCTGCGGGGCGATTAAATCCAACCAGCCGCCGGCCAGGCCAGGGCGTTTCAATGTATTGGCGCGCTCCGGCAGGTCCAGCACAAACCGGCGCAAGGGCAGCGGCGCGCCGGCCAGGCAGGCCAGGGCATTGCCGGCCTGTTCCAGCGCTTTGAAGTAGGCACGCATGCTGTCCAGGCTGCCGGGCAGGGCCTCGGTCTGCAGGCGCAGCCAGGCGGCGCGGGCGCTTTCGGCCAGCGGATGCGCGCGCTGGTAGATGTTTTCGGGTTGTTGGAAGTTGGCGGCAGCGCCCGCCTGGGTGAATTCAAACCAGTGGCCGACGTCGTGCAGGGCCAGCGGGTCTTTGTAGAGGAAGGAGCCGATCCACGGGTTGGTGCGCAAATTGCGCGGCTGCTGGTAGAGCGACTGGCTGTAATGGGCGATATCCAGATGCACATCGTCGTTGAGCGCGACAATTTCACGCTCGGGGGTGGGGGCCTGGGTGTGCACGAAGATCAGATCAATATCCGCCGTGCCGCCCAGCAGGGGCGATTCACCCAGCAGCGAGCCGGTCAGGTAAATGCAGATCAACGAACGATCGGCGCGAACGCGCTGCGCAGCGGTGTCGCGGGCCAGTCGGAGCAGTAGATCGCGGGTAATACGCATATGTCCCTCCTCAATGGCGTCCGGCGGAATTAGCCGTGGTTGCGGCGGGGTAAGGGCAGCTCCGGTTGGAAGGGCGGCAGTTGGAGCGCCTGGCGGATGCGGTTCTCAATCCAGTGCAGGTCTTCGGGGTTGCGCACGTAATCCAGTTCATTGGTGTCGATCACCAGCACCGGTGACGAATGGTTGCCGGGGTTGGTGTAAAAGCTGTCGTAAGCCTCGTTCAACTCGGCAATGTAATCGCGCTCCATCGAACGTTCGTAGGGGCGGTCGCGCAGGGCGATGCGCTGCATCAGGCGTTCGGTGCTGGCGCGCAAGTACACAATCAGGTCGGGGCGCTGAATGCGCTCGGCCAGCGCGGCGTGCACGCGGTGGTACATGTCCAGTTCGTCGCCGCGCAGGTTGATGCGCGCGAACAGCGCGTCTTTATCGAAGGAGTAGTCGCTGATCAGGTGACGGCCTTCATCCAGCAGGCGCGGCACGTTGTGGTGCTGCTGCTGGTAGCGGCTGAGCAGGAAGAATATTTGGGTCTGAAACGCATAGCGCGCCCGGTCTGAATAAAAATTGCTCAGGAAGGGGTTCTCTTCAAACACTTCCAGCAGCAAATTGGCTTCAAACGACGGCTGCAGCATCCGCGCCAGGGTGGTTTTCCCGACGCCAATCACGCCTTCCACAATCCAGTACATGCGCTCTCCGGTGTGTCAAGATGATCCGGGCGCCGCCCGGCAGGAATCAGTATACTCCAACTCGATCGACAGGCCAAGTCAGGCGCCGGCCGGCAGGTGCAGGCGCAGGATGGGGCGCGCTTCCGAGCGGCGGGCGACCTCTTCAAACCCGACGCGGAGAAAGACGGAGTACAGACCGACAAACCGGCTGACCGCCGAGAGGCGCTCGGGTGAATCCTGCGGGTAGGCTTCGACGATGCGCGCGCCGTGTTCGGCGGCATAGGCCACCGCGCCCTGAATCAGCGGCAGCATCAGGCCCTTTTTGCGCCACGCGTGGGCAACGACAAAACAGACGATGGACCAGACCGGCTGATCGTCCACCCGCCCCAGCACCCGGGAGTTGTTCAGCGAGGAAAATTCCTCGCGCGGCGCCACCGACACCCAGCCAACGGGCTTGTCATCGATATAGCCCAACAGCCCCGGCACGCTGCCGCCTTCAATCAGCGCCAGCATCGCCTGGCGTTTCTCCTCGCGGGGTTGGCGGTTGAACTGCGCGCGCGGGATGCGCCACCACATGCACCAGCAGCCGGCGCACGAGCCGCCCGTTTCAAACAGCCGTTCAAAATCGGCGCGCCGTTCCGGTGTGACCGGTTTGCAAATCAGATGTATGGGTTGACTTGCGCTCATCTCTGCTCCTTCTGTGTTTATAACTATACCGATTTCACGCGGCGAATGCAAACCGCGCCGCAAATCCGGTTACGAATTGCCCCTTTTGCCCCTTGACTCTCCTGCCGCTGGAGAGTGTAAGATAGTGGCATACAGGGATCCCGTGGAGTGCATGCATGATCAAGATCGGTGACTTTTCCAAGGTCAGCCGGGTGCCGGTGAAGACGCTGCGTTATTACGATGAACTCGGCCTGCTCAAACCGGCTCTGGTGGACCCGTTCACGCGCTACCGCTATTACTCGGCGGAGCAGATTGCGCGTCTCAATCGTATTCTGGCCCTGAAGGACCTGGGCCTGACGCTCGAACAGATCCACCATCTGCTGCGCGACGATCTGCCGGCCGGTCAGGTGATCGGTATGCTGCGCCGCCGCCAGGTGGAACTGGAGCAGGAGATACAAACCAGCCAGGCCGTGCTGGCGCGCATTGCGGCCCGGCTGGATCAATTTGCAAAGGAGCAAAACATGTCTGAAGGGGATATCGTCGTCAAGTCGGTTGCGGCGTTTCCTATCGCCGCGGTGCGGGGTGTGGTGCCCACCTATGCCGAACAGGACCCACTGTGGGATGACCTGGAGAAGGCCATGCGCAAGGCCGGCGTGCAGGCGGTTGGGCCGTGCTTCACCATTGACCATGACGATGAGTACAAACCGCGCGACCACGATCTGGAAGTCTGCTTCCCGGTGGCCGGACCGGCGGCGATGGATGCGCCGGCCAAAGTGTATGAACTGCCCGCGGTGGAGAACATGGCCTGCCTGACGCATCACGGCACGTTCAACGACCTGATGAGCCGCTACCAGGAGATGCTGGGCTGGATTGACCGCAACGGCTGGCAGATTTGCGGCGCCGGGCGTGAAATCTACCTGTTCACCGGCAACGGCCCGGTGCGCCAGGACGACCCGAGCTATGTGACCGAGATTCAGTTCCCGGTGAAACGCGCCGGAGCCTAATCCGTGATTGTCCACAGGGATTGTGGATAATAAATGGAACCGCCCCCGGAGAGAAGTCGGGGGCGGTTCGTTTCGCAAAGACGGATTAGTGCTCGTGCGGGGCCAGTTTGTCGGCGCCGGGCAGTTTGCCCACCAGGCGATGCGGCTGGTGAATCAGCACCGGCAAATGTTCCGGGCAGATGTAATAAAACTCATCCTTGAATTCCAGGCGAATGAGGGGGATTTCTTCTTTGGTCTGTTCGCAGACCAGGCACTTGGGTTGGTTGTCGCTCACGGGGTTCTCCTCAAAATGAAATGATTTAGTCTTGCAGCATGATCAACAGCATGCGCACCGGGGTGCGCGCCAGCAGCGAATGCGGCAGGTTGGCGGGCATGCGCGCCCAGGCACCCGGCCCGGCTTCGAACGAATCGCCGCCGAGGGTCAACAGGCACTGCCCTTCCAGGATTTGAATGATGGCCGGCACCGAAGCGGTGTGCTCGGATAGTTCCTGCCCGGGCGCAAAGGCGAACACGATCGCCTTAAAGCGTTCGTCGCGGTGTACGGTGCGGCTGACAATGCTCTCCGTGGGGATTTCGGCCACGGTGTCCATCAACGACGGAAAATACGTATACGTGGGTTCCATGCGGTCTCCTGATTGCGCATCGGCGGACGAGATTTGAGCCAGCTCGGCCAGCAGGTCTTCCAATCGCAGGCCGTAAATGGCCGCCGCGTCTTCCAGCGTATCGAAGCGCGACATATTGCAACCCACACAGGCCATCTGGCGGCGGATGAGCAGCGGCGCGGCCTGCGGGATCTGCTCCAGCAGCTCGGCCATGCTCATGGTGGGTTGAATGGTGCGCTCCATCTCGGCTCCTCTTTCTCCTACCGGCGCAGGGTTAATCTGGCTTGAGGATACCCGATGGAGCCGAATCTGTCTTTGCTTAAGCGCAAACAGCTCACGCGATTCCGTCGCTGGTACCCTCCAGCGCGTACTGGGTCAATTCGCCCACGCTCCACTGGTGAATGCCCAGTTTGTCGGTGGTGCGCCCGCGCCGCCAGTAATCGGTACGGTGAACGATGCAGGCCAGGCGAATGATGGCATCCATGCCGTTGACCGCAACGCCGTATTGCTTGCCCAGCGACGCGATCGGCACCAGACTCATCGGCACGTCCTCGGTGATGTAGCGGTGATTGAGGATGGGCGGGGCTTTGATGCCGTAGTAGCCCTGCTGGTTGTGAATGGCCTCAAACAGATCGTCGCCGCTGGCGTCGTACGCCATTTTCAACCATTCCAGGCCGGTGCGCGCGCGCAGCCCCAGCGCCGCGGCCACGGTCACCCGCTCGCGGTCCAGCGCTTCCAGCACGCGAGCCGTACCGGGGGTCACACCGTCGATGTAGAACTGGAACTCGCCACCGGTCGATTCAATGCGCCCGGCGTTGAGCAGCGTCAGCGCAGGGTGGAAGATGGCGCCCATGTTGTTCAGCCCGGTGTGCAGCACGCTGGTGCCGTTGATGAACTGCGGGTAGGCCGGGCGCAGCGCGTCCAGCACTTCCTCGGTGCGCGTGGCCGGCAAGGCCGCCAGCGGCACGGTTTCTTTGATGCCGAAAATGCGTGCCTGGGCCGGGCCGTCGGAGCGGCTGGCGTAGATCAGCGTTTCGGCTTCGGCAATGATCGGCTGGGTGGTGCAGCCGTTGGCGCGAATGGTGCGCTCCACCTCCAGCGCGCCCAACGTGCGCCCCGGGTTGAGCACCACAATCTGCCCGTCGCGCAGGTGGGGGGCCATCAGGCGGGCCACGTCGGCGTGGGCCGACGAAGGCAGCACCACCATGATCACGTCGGCGTGCTGTATGGCTTCGCCCATCTGGTCGGTGATGACCGTCAATTTGCCGAACCCGCGGATGTTGCCCTCGCGGCTTTCCAGATCGATGCCGCCGCGCGCCTTGACCACCGAGATATGGTCAAACGTGCGGTTCCACAGGGCGGTTTCAAAGCCCATCAGGGCCAGGTGGGCGGCCATGGCTTTTCCCCCGTGGCCGGCGCCAACAACTGCAAACTTGGGTGTTGAATTCATGGTTTCCCTTCCTTACAACGACAAACGGGTCATGCGTTCTTTTTCGGCGAGCGGCTGGAGCGTGTCGGGGTCGACGGCCACGCATGCGCCGCGCGCATCGATGCGCGTGACGGCCTGCCCGCGGGCAAAGCGATTGTTGCGCAGTTGCGGGGCATCCAGGATGCCGGTTTGCACGGCGCGCGCCAACACGTCGGCGTCCGTCAACGGATCGGTTTGGCCGTTCCCCAGTGCGGCAATGGCGGCCAACATCACGCGCGCTTCAGCGGCCAGTTCCTCGCGCCGCTCGCGGATACGCGGATCGGCGCTTAAATCGGGTTGCCCGGCCAACGCGTTTTCAATCGCGCGGCGCGCCAGCCCGCAGGCTTCGATCACATCCTCGGCGGTGGCGGCATGGTCGGCTTCGGTGTGGCCGACCACATGGATGATGTGCGGGCGCAGGCCCATTTGCAGATACACACTGGTGGCCAGGTGCGCGCGCGCCGCCGCCGGGTCCAGCGGGAAGGAGAGCAGGCCGGTGCGCGTCTGCCGCCAGATGCGGAAATCGGGCGTGGCCAGATCTTCGATCAGATCCAACACCGTCAGCATCTTGGCCAGATCCATGGCGTCGGAATGGCCGGGCGGGCTGTTGAACATCATCTGGGCGATGTAATCCCCCACGCCGAAGGCCCTGGCCTGGTAGGCGGCCAGATAGGCTGAAACGACAAAGGTCACGTCCGAGGCGTCGCGCATGCCCCAGTGGTGCGGTTCGTTCAGTTCCACGGGGATGCCGCGCGCGCCGTACCAGCGCATCACGTCCTGGTGTTCGCGGATCGAGCCTTGCAGGTCCCACGGGCCGCGCCCGTCCATCCGATTGAACCAGAAGAGCGGGATGGCGCACCAGGCGATGTTGATCGTTTCGACGTACATCTCCGCCAGGCGGATGAAATCGTCGGTGCCGGAATAGGTGCGCAGCAAGGGATAGTTGCCCGCGCGGCTGGCCTCAAACAGGCGGCGGTAATCGTCCGGCGTGCGCACCGGCACACCGCCCGCGCCGCGCCGGCGGGGATCCTGGCGTTCGGGGTGGTAAAAATTCTCCTGCGCGTCCTGGTCAATGCCCAGCGAAATGACGTCCAGCGCACGCGCTTCGGCGATGGCGCGGATGCCCGCTTCGGTGGCTTCCAGGGTGGGCAGCCCAAAGTGGTGGCGTAACAGCGGGTAGGGGCTTTTCCAGCGGATGCGCTCGACCGCGCTCTGAGGAAAATCATCCGCCGATTGGCCCCCGGTGGTTTGCCCGCGCAGGTAGGCCAGCACCACCTCGTCCGGCTCGCCGCCGGCAAAAATGCGCTCAAAGAAACCCAGTTTTTCGGCGCGCGCCGCCACCGGCGGGGTGCCGGCGAAGGCGAAGCGCACACCGCGAGCGTGCAAATCGTCGGCGGCCTCGGCAAATTCGGCCAGCAAACGCTCGCCGGTTTCAGGCGTCAGGCGGTAGGAGATGCCCACCAGGTCGGCGTTTTCGCGCTCGGCGGCGGCCAGCATCTCGCTCACCGGCACGGCCGGGCCGAGGAAGACGGTGCGCCAGCCGGCGGCTTCGGCCAGGCGCAGGAATTTGGACACGCCGGCCACATGCACGCATTCCCCCAGCGCGCCGGCGATGACAGTTTTGGTCATGAAGTACTCCTTTCCGTGGTCAGTGGACAGTAGACAGTGGCCCGCGAAGATGGTTTTTCGGCGGCCTGGAATCCGATCCGTAATTTATTTCTCCGCCTACTGCTCTTCTGGCGCGCCTTTGGTGCGCCCCATCCAGCTCAAATCGTCCAGTTCGCCAAATTGCTCCTTAAAGATTCGGTAATACAACATCTCTTCGCGCGAATGGATCCGGCTGCCGTCCGGCAGGCGCTGACCGGCGTGGAATTCCGCCTCGCTGATCACCGTCTCGGCATGGCGGCGCAGGCGTTCGCCCACCCCGGCGCCTTCCCAGAATTTGGCCTTGGGACGCCACAGGATGCTTTCGGGCAGCATGCCCTGCATGCTGTGTCGTAAAATCCATTTTTCCACCGGCGGGTTTTGGGTGCGGCGGTGTTTCAACGCCGCCGGAATCTGCAGCGCCAGATCCAGCACGGCGCCGTCCACAAAGGGCACATGCGCGGTCAGTCCGTGCGCCGATGCGCAGCGGTCGACGCGCTGCATGGCGGTGTTGTGCAGCCGGCGGATGATATCGACCAGTTCGCCGTTCAACTGCGCTTCCGGCACATCCTGCAAATAGGCATACCCGGCAAACAACTCGTCGGCGCCCTCACCGGAGAAGATCGCATCGACATACCGGGCGGCCTCGCGCGCCACCAGGTAATTGACGATGCTGGAACGCACCAGCAGGGCATCGAACGATTCCAGCGCGGTAATCACATCCGGCAGGGCGCGCAGCAAATCCGCTTCGCTCAAGCGCACCTCGTGATGGTGGGTACCCAGCGCCTCGGCCACCTGCTTTGCGGCGGCCAGATCGGGCGCGCCGTCCAGCCCGCCGGCGAAGGTGTGCAGGGTGCGCACATGCGGGCGTACCAGCGCGACGATCACGCTCGAATCCAACCCGCCCGACAGCCAACTGCCCATGCTGTCGCCGCGGATGGCGCGCGCCACGGCCTGTTCCAGGTTGGCGCGCAGTTCGGCGGCCAGCGTATCGGCGTCCGGTGGGCGCTCTTCGGCGGTTTGGATCGCGGCAAACGATTGAATGGACCCGCCCGGAAGCCAGGCCGCCCCCGGCGGAAATTCGTGCACGCTTTGCACCCGCCCGAGCAGTGCTTTGACTTCGGATGCGCAGTACAGTTCGTGTTGCGGGGTGTAGCCGTAATACAGCGGGCGCACCCCCACCCGGTCACGGGCTAAAAACAGTCCGTCGGGCAGGGCGCGCGCCAGCGCAAAGGGGCGCGGTTCGGTGCGCAGCTGCGCCGGGGTGGGCAGCCGGTCGCCCGGGCAATCGGGGAAAAGCGCCCAATCGGATTCATCGGCGCATATGAAGCCGCAAGTTGCGGCGGGCGTGGTTTCCATCCCGATTTTGCCCCGCCCGCGGTGGGCGAGTTGGGCCAGCATGGATTCAACGGTTTGACGTGCGTCGGGGCGTTGCACCCCGGCCAATCCAATCATGCGTACTCCTTTCGTTCACGCGGGGTCATTTGCGTTTGACAATACCCCAGGCGCTTTGCGTCTCGTGGTGTGGGAAGATGCCCTGGTTTACCGAGCGCACCTCTTCCACCAGGAAGAAGGCCTGCGGGTTGACCTCACGGATCAGATCCACCACGTGGCGCATTTCCTTGCGTTCGATGATGGTGTAAATAATGTCCACCGCGCCGGTGGCACCCGTGCCGCTCAGGCGCGTCACCCCGTACCCAGCCTGCACAAGGTGCTCGACCAGGGCCTGCGCGCCTTTGACTACAATCACGCGCACCGCCAGCAGGCCCAACGCCAGTTTTTCTTCCAGCTTCATGCCCACATAGGTGCCGGTGGCAAAACCCGCTGCGTAGGCCACATAACAGGCAATGTTGTTCAAGTTGCGCACCAGTTGCCCGATCACCACGATCCAGATCAACACTTCGAAGAAACCCAGTACGGGCGCCAGATTGCGCTTGCCGCGCGAGAGGAAAATGATGCGCATGGTGCCCAGGGTGACGTCGGTGATGCGCGCCAGGAAGATGAGCAACGGCAGAATCACCCAGTTAAACAGCTCGGAATCCAGCCAGACGGGAATGGGCATACAGCCTCCTGCGGGATTGAGACAACGTCAAAACGGTTTGGATGTGCGGTGAAAAATAACAGCCAATCAACCTGTGGACGCACGGAGGACCCGTTCCGGTCTCAGCCGCACGCGCGGCGGTTCGAGCGTTTCGCCATGCATCACCGCCAGCAGCATGCGCACCAGGCGGCGGGCGATCTCGTACACCGGCTGGTTGAGGGTGGTTAGCGGCGGGTGTTGGTTTTCCGATTCTTCCACGCCATCGAAGCCGGTCACCGCCAGGTCGTGCCCCACCGCCAGCCCGCGTTCTTCGGCGGCGTGGATGACACCAAAGGCGGTCAGGTCGTTGATGCACACCACCGCATCGGGTTGTTCGGTCAGGGTCAGCAGCCGACGGGCGGCCTGGTAACCGCCCTGGCGCGTCAGGTTGCAGGTGTCCACCCGTTGCGGATCGAACACCAACCCGGCGCTCTGCAAGCCCTGGCGGTAGCCTTCGAAGCGCTCGGCCTGGATGACCAGATCCTCGGAACTGCCGATGTAGGCAATGCGCCGGCGGCCTTTGGCGGCCAAAAATTCAACCAGCTCGCGCATACAGTCGCGGTTGTCCACGTCGATGCCGGGGTAGTTCACGGCGTCCAGCGAGCGTTCGAGGGCGACGAAGGGCATGTTCTGTTGCGCCAGAAATTGCACGCGCCAGTCATACAGGTGCAGGCGGTTGAGGATGAATCCGTCCACTTTGCGACTGTGCACCCAGCGTTCGTAAATTAATCGATCGGTGGTGGCTTCGACGGCGGTGGTGATGAGCAGGTCGAAGCCGTTGTGGGCGGTCTCGTCGCCCAGCCCGGCGATAAATTCCGCGAAGAAGGGATCGGTGAAGGGCAGGCCGTTGGACGGGACGACGTAACCGATGGTGTCGGCGCGCTGGCGGCGCAGCTGGCGCGCGGCGCGGTTGGGCGCGTAGCCCATCTCCTGCGCCGTCTCAATCACGCGGCGGCGGGTCTCTTCGGCCACGTCGGTGTAGCCGTCCAGCGCGCGCGAGACGGTGGTGATGGAGAGGTTCAGGCGGCGGGCCACGTCGCGAATGGTGGGGGGCAAAACAACCTCCAAAACGTTTTGGTAAAAATAAGGATAACAAGATTTGAAGGACGTGTCAAGCAGAGTCGGATGAGCGGAGGGGAATTGCAAGGCAGGACCTGGTCGTGCCCCTCCCTGAAGGGATGGGAAAAGACGCGGCTACGCCCTTCCCTTTAGGGAAGGAAGGGCTGGGGATAGGCCCGCTTTTACATTTTGCCTATAATAGATTCTGGTAAGAAATAAGCGCAGAACCCAGACTTGCCTTGAAGAAAGCGGACAACACAGCAGTTGTCGCTGGCTATGCTTGGGGAGAGATCTATGCCGATTAGGCAAATCATTACCGGGCAAAAAACTACACCTGCAAAACTGGCTCGTGCGATTGAATTTCGCCGCGAGATGACGAGAGCCGAACGTGCTTTACGTGCGCGGCTGCAGGCTGGACGACTGGCGGGATATCATTTTCGCCGTCAGCAGGGGGTAGAGCCTACCATCGTCGATTTTTACTGCCATCAGGCTGGTTTAATCATTGAAGTGGACGGTGGGGGTCATTTAGACCAACAGGAACAGGATCGACAGCGTGACCAATATTTGATCCGTCGGGGAATGCGCATTCTGCGATTTTGGAACTCGGAAATAAAGGACAATATGGAAGGCGTGCTGTTGAAAATTTTGTGCAGCTGCCAACTTGCACCCGGCGAGAAGCAAAACACGGAGGAATGAATATGTCAGATATTAAATTTGAAATTGTTGAGAAATTGGGCATTCTCTCCACAAGCAGT
>DAOUGY010000178.1:0-2246 GCA_034428975.1 Anaerolineaceae bacterium
ACCTTCGACCTGGAAGTGTGGGCGGCCGGTTGCGGCGAGTGGCTGGAAGTCTCCTCGGTCTCCAACGTCGGCGATTTCCAGGCACGCCGCGCCAACATCAAATACCGCCCGGCCGAAGGCGGCAAAACCCGCCTGGTGCACACCCTCAACGGCTCCGGCCTGGGCCTGCCGCGCACACTCATCGCCGTGCTGGAAAACTACCAGCAGGCCGACGGCTCGATCGTAGTGCCCGAAGTGCTGCGCCCGTGGATGGGCGGCATCGAGCGCATTGAGGCACAGCCGGCATGATCGACCCGATCGTCCTCAAGATCGCCCTGCTGGTGGTCATGGCGCTGGGCACCTTCGGGCAGATCATCCCGATCATCCCCGGCCTGACCATCACCTGGCTGGCGGCTCTGGTGTACGGCGTGGTGACCGGCTTCACCCCGTCGGCCTGGGTGTATTTCGGCCTGATCACCGCGTTGATGCTCTTCGGCAGCGTACTGGATAACATCATGATGGCCGGCGGCGCCAAACAAAGCGGCGCGTCCTGGCTGGCGGTCGGCGCCACCACCGTCGGCGGAATTGTGGGCAGCCTGTTCTGGCCGCCCTTCGGCGGACTGCTGCTGGCCATGGCCGGCCTGCTGGCCGTTGAAATCATCCGCTTGCGCGACATGCGCCGCGCCATGGTTTCGGCGCGCAGCGTGGCCATTGGCTGCGGCCTTTCCATTCTGGCGCGCATCGGCGTCGGCGTGGTGATGATGGTACTCTTCGCTTTTTGGGCGTTTGGCGCCTGACTCTTCCGCTGAAAAATGCGAACACCCCGCGGTCGCGGGGTGTTCGTTCTTAAACAACACAGGGTGTGAAATTATCCGTGCGCCAGATAGGCTTCCAGCATGAACAGATTCTTCTCGCCGGCTGCCTTCACCACGGTCAACAGCGTTTCCATCGAGGAGACTTCTTCCAACTGCTCGGTCACAAACCAGCGCAGGAAGTCCTGGCCGATGTAATCTTTCTGAGCCACGGCGATATCCATCAGGCCGTTGATCAGGCGCGTCACTTCCAGCTCCCAATCCAGCGAAAGTTTGATCGCCTCTTCCACCGAGGCAAAACCCGCCTTGGGCGCGGCGATGGCCGGAACTTCCACCTTACCGCCCGCCTCGGAAACATAATGCACAAACTTCATGGCATGCTCACGCTCTTCCTCGGCCTGCTTGTAGAATTTCTTGGCCAGCAGTTTCAGCGCCAGGCTGTCGAAATAGGCCGCAATATTGACGTATTGGTGCGATGCCGCCAGTTCGTGCCCAATCTGGTCGTTGATGGCTTTGTTCAGTTCTTTGCTGATTAACATGCTTTTCTCCTTAGTCTGAAATCTGTGTAATGTTTTCTCTTGATGACTTAATTATAGCCAATTTTGGTAAGATTTATATAAGAAATTGACGGTCCATCCTAAATCTCTTCTCATCCTCAAAACAATTCACCGCAAGGCGGTACGACCTTGCGGTGATCGGTGTTGGAGATGACTTCCAGTATGAGAGTGCTCTTCAAGCCTTCATGCGCCGCTGCAAGGCAAGGTAAATCACGATCGAACCCGCCACCGCGGCATTGAGCGATTCGACCTGACCCCGCATGGGCAGCGCCAGCAGATAATCGCATTTCTTGCGCACCAGGTCCCGCATCCCCTCGCCCTCGTTGCCCACCACCAGCGCCAGCGGGCGTTCCAGCGGCACCTGTTCCACCGGCAGCGCTTCCGGTGAGCCTTCCAGCCCCACCACCCACGCGCCGGCTTCTTTCAGCTCGTCCATCACCATCGCCAGGTTGGCCTGCGCCACCAGCATATGCTCGCTGGCCCCCGCCGATGCATGCACCACGGTTGGGGTGATCTCGGCGGTGCGCCGCAGCGGCAGAATGATGCCGTGAACGCCCGCGGCTTCCGCTGTGCGCATCAGCGTGCCCAGATTCTGCGGGTTTTGCAGCATGTCGAGGATCAAAACAAACAACGGCTCCTGCCGCGTCTCGGCGCGTTCCAAAATATCGGCGGTGGCCGAGTAGGGGTAGCCGCTGGCTTCCAGCGCCACGCCCTGATGGTTTTCGCCCAGCGCGTCCAGTTGGCCGCGCGGCACGCGCAGGACTTGCACCTTGCGTTTGGCCGCCAGCGACTGGATCTCGCTCAGCCTGCCGCGCTCCTCCACCCCCTGGGCAATCAGCAGCCGGAACACATCGCGCCGGCGCGCGCGCAGTACTTCAAACACCGGATTTCGGCCAAC
>DAOUGY010000179.1:0-2988 GCA_034428975.1 Anaerolineaceae bacterium
CCAGGAAGCCGAAGCGGAAGTCAACCGCCGGCGTGGGGAAGTGACCCGCGAAGAAGAGCGCCTGAACAAACGCCGTGTGGAAGTGGATCACCGCATGGAGCGCCTGGAACAGCGCGAAGCGATGGTGAATAAACGCCAGAGCGCGCTGGATAAGCGAACCAATGATGTGGAGAAGATGGCCAGCCAGCAACTGGTGGAGCTGCAGCGCGTGGCCAATATGAGCGTGGAAGAGGCGCGCGGCGTGCTGCTGGCGGAAGCCGAAAAAGAAGCGCGCAACGATATGGCGCGCATCATTCGCCAGATTGAAGCCGAAGCGCGCATGGAAGGCGAAAAACGCGCCCGCGAGTTGATTGCGGGGGCCATTCAACGCGTGGCGTCCGACCATGTGACCGAAGTGACCACATCGATTGTGACGCTGCCCAATGAAGAAATGAAGGGGCGCATTGTGGGCCGCAACGGCCGCAACATTCGCGCCTTTGAACAGGCCGCCGGAGTGGACGTGATTGTGGACGATACGCCCGAAGCGGTGACCGTTTCGTGCTTCGACCCGGTGCGGCGCGAAGTAGCGCGGCGCGCGCTGCAGCACTTGATCCAGGACGGGCGTATTCACCCGGCGCACATTGAGAAGGTGCTCAACGAAGAGCAAAAAGAGGTCGAGCACGACATTGTGGAAGCCGGCGAAGAAGCCGCGTTTGAAGCCGGTGTGGCCGGCCTGCACCCCGAGGTGCTGAAAATGCTGGGCCGCCTGCGCTTCCGCACGTCCTATGGCCAGAATCAACTGGCACATGCTGTGGAAGTGTCCAAGTTATCGGCCGTGTTGGCCGCCGAACTGGGCGCCGATGTGGAAATCTCCAAGGCGGGCGGTTTGCTGCATGACCTGGGCAAGGCCATGGATCACAACACAGACGGCACGCACGCTTCGCTCGGCGCGGAATTTGCCAAACGCTACGGCGTGCACCCCAAGGTGGTCAACGCCATCGCCTCGCACCATCATGAGGTGGAGCAGGAGAGTGTGGAAGCGGTGATTGCCGAAGCCGCGGATGCCATTTCCGGCGCGCGCCCCGGCGCCCGCCGTGAAGATCTGGAGCAGTACATCAAGCGTCTGCGCGCGCTGGAAGAGATTGCCAACTCGTTCACCGGCGTCAGCCAGAGCTATGCCATTCAGGCCGGCCGCGAAGTGCGCATCATCGTACGCCCCGAGGACATCGACGATCTGGCGTCCACGCGCCTGGCGCGCGACGTGGCCAAGAAGATCGAGGAGACCATGCAATACCCCGGTCAGATCAAGGTCACCGTCATTCGCGAAACTCGCGCAGTGGATTACGCCAAGTAAACAGCCGGGGGATTGGATTGTGGAAAACCGCGAGGGCGACAGAGATGTCGCCCTCGTTTTTTGTCTCTACTCATGGGTAGGTTGGATTCGTTCCCATCCTGAAACTCCCGGATGGCTTTCCTCCCATTGCATTGACCTACTGCGTGTAGGGATCGATACTGCGGATTTGAATGTCGGGTCCGTCGGCGGGCTTTTGCGACAGACTGCGCAACCCTTCTTTGACGGCTCCGGTGATCATGTCCCACGGCGAGAAGATGTTGATCAACTGGCCGGTTTTTCCGTCGGTGGCGCTGGATGCGATCCAGGCCACTTTTTGGGCGGGAATCTCAGGCGGTCTGGCCCACATGCGTACAATCGTGCCGAAGTTCTTCAGGCGTTCTTCCGATCCCTTCACAACATCGACGTGGGTGAGAAGCTCGGTCAGCACCATGCCGGGGTTGAACGCGAAAACACCCACGCCGCTGGCGCGGTTTTCTGCGGCCAGAGACTGGGTGAAAGAGCGCACCCAGGCTTTGCTGGATGCATACGCATTCTGCCAGGTCACCGGGCGGTTGTAACCATGCCCAAGCACATTGATCAATTTCCCCGAATGCTGCGGCAGGAAGGCGCGCATGGCCACCAGAGAGCCGTGATAGACGCCCAGAATGTTGGTGTCGACCACCTGGGTGAAATCCTGCGGAGTTAATCCGAGGGTCGTGCCGTATGGACCGGCGGTGCCGGCGTTATTGACCCACACGTCCATCCGCCCAAAACGTTCCAGGGCAAAGGCGCAGAGCGCTTCGACCTGATCCAGACGAGCCACGTCCATCGCCATGCCATCCGCATTGGCGCCAAGCGCGCGCAGTTGCGCCACGGCCTCATCCACCGATTTCTGGGACCGCGAGGCAATCACGACCGACACGCCTTCGCGGGCCAATGCGACAGCAATCGCCAGGCCCAGGCCGCGTGAGCCGCCGGTGATCACCGCTACTTTATTCTTTAAGCCATCCATAGGAGGTACCTCTTTGCCTGTTGCTTACCTAAAATCTGGCTGCTGGCGCACGTGTCGATCCGAATGGCGCGGCGCTAAAGCCCTGAATATCAAGATCTTTAGAGGAACGGATTGTTGTGGCGCTCGTGTGCCACCGTGGTGGGTTCGCCGTGGCCGGGGTAGAGCACGGTTTCATCCGGCAGGGTGAGCACCTGGGCGCGAATGGAGTGCAGCAGCTGCTCCTGACTGCCACCGGGCAGATCGGTGCGGCCGATGGAGCCGAAGAAGATGACATCTCCGCAGAATGCCGCAGCGGCGGAAGGTGCGTAAAAGAGCACGTGCCCGGGGGTGTGACCGGGTGCCTGACGCACTTCCAGGCGGTGCCCGCCGACGGCAAGCTGCTGGCCGTGGTAGAAAGACAGGGTCGGCTCGCCCTCCAGCTTGAGCTGTAAACCGATCAGCGCCGATGCCCCGCCCTGACGCCACAGGTCAAGATCGCCGGGGTGCAGTCCGACCGCCACCCCCGGAAAGGCCTCGGAGAGCTGGGCGACGCCGGCGATGTGATCAAAGTGGGAGTGGGTCAGCAGGATTTTGGTCAGGCGCAAGTTTTGGGCGCGCACGGCTTCCAGCACGGGGGAGCAGTCAAAGCTCGGGTCAATCACCGCCGCTTCGGCGCGCTCATCGT
>DAOUGY010000180.1:0-5493 GCA_034428975.1 Anaerolineaceae bacterium
TGTTGACCAGCATCAATGACATCACGCCGTACAAGCAGGCGGTGGCCAAACTGGAAGATAGTGAGGCGCGCTATCGCCGCCTGGCCGAGAATATGATGGATATGATCTCTCAGGTGACAATGGATGGCATTCTGGTGTATTCCAGCCCTTCCTGCGCACAAATCATAGGATTCTCGCCCGACGCGCTGCAAGGGAAATCCATTTTTGATCTGGTTCACCCGGCCGATCTGGCAATCAGCCTGGATCGCTTCAATAGCCTGCTTCAAGGCAATCGAACCATACGGGCCGAACTGCGCTGTCGAACGGCGCAGGGCGGTTATATCTGGCTTGAAGTCACGGGTTCTCTCCTGCTGGATGCACGAGGCGTGCCTAGCGGCGCGATCCTGTCTAGCCGGGATATTCAGACCCGAAAGGCCGCAGAAGCCGCGGAAGCCGAGCAGCGCCGTCTGGCGGAAGCGCTGCGCGATACCGCGGCGCTGGTCAATAGCTCATTGGATTTGCAGGAAGTGTTGGACCGCACGCTTAGAAATCTGGCACAGGTGGTGCCGCACCAGTCCGCCAATATCTTCCTGTTGGACAGCCAGGGAATCATCTCTCTGGTTGCGCGGAATGTCCCCAGCTCGGACAACAGCAGCATTTCAGCGCGGGAGCCGGCGATTGGGATCCATTACCGCAAAGTGCCCGGTTTGCGGATGATGGCTGAACTGTCACGCCCGTTAATCATCGAGGACACGCGAGAATATGCCGACTGGGCCGCCCTCGGCAACAACCCGGATGGCAAGGTGCTGGCCTATCTGGGTGCGCCGATCCTCTCCAAAGGCAAAGCATTGGGTTTTCTCAACCTGGACAGTTCCACCCCCGGTTATTTTACGGTGGATCATGCTGAAACGCTGCAGATCTTTGCCAACCAGGTGGGAACCGCGATTGAAAATGCGCGGCTGTACACGGAAATCCAATCGCTGGCGGTGACCGATGAATTGACCGGCGTATACAATCGACGCGGTTTCTTCGAGCTTGGACAACGCGAAGTGGAACGGGCGCGCCGGTTCGACCGTCCGTTGAGCGCATTGATGTTGGATATCGACCATTTCAAATTGTTTAACGACCAATATGGCTATTCTACAGGTGACCAGGTGCTGGTGACGGTGGCGCAGCGTTGCCGTGATGTGATCCGCGACGTGGACCTGCTGGGGCGTTTTGGCGGCGAGGAATTTATGCTGCTGCTGGCCGAAGATACACGCGCCACGGCCAGCCAGGTGGCGGAACGTTTGCGGCAGGCGATTGCCAATCAGCCGTTCATTACATCGCGTGGGGAGATCACGGTGACCATTAGCCTGGGTGTGGCACAGATGAGCGCTGAGAGTGAGGACGTTCACCAGTTGATCGATCAGGCAGGTTCGGCGCTGCAAACGGCCAAAACGAACGGTCGTAATCGAGTATGTGTGTACACGCCGGGGCCGTAAAGCAGGCGTATGGTATAATATTTTTCGATTCTGTGATGAGAATGGGTTTATTTTCTTGCCATAAGGAGCCCCAAATTGGCTTTTAATCCACTGAGTTGGCTCTTGGGTTTGTTTTCGCTGGACATTGGGATTGACCTCGGCACAGCCAACACCCTGGTGCATGTGCGCGGTAAAGGCATTGTTATCAACGAACCCTCTTGGGTTACGGTGGACAAGCGTTCGCGGCGCGCATTGTACATTGGCGCGCAAGCCAAAGAGATGGTCGGGCGCACGCCTAACAATGTGCTGGCCATTCGCCCGTTGCGGGATGGCGTGATTTCGGAATTTGAGATTACCAAAGCCATGCTGGAATACTTCATTGGAAAGGCGCACCAACAGTCGATCGTACCCATGCCGCAGCCACGCGTGGTGGTGGGTATTCCATCGGGGGCGACCGAGGTGGAAAAACGCGCGGTGTACGATGCCGCCATGGCGGCTGGGGCGCGCGAAACGCATTTAATTGAAGAACCACGCGCCGCAGCGTTGGGTGCCGGGCTGCCGGTGATGGACGTGAGCGGCTGCATGGTGGTGGATATCGGCGGTGGCACGACCGAAGTGGCGGTGATCTCCATGGGTGGGGTGGTGATCTCTCGTTCTTTGCGTGTAGCCGGCGATGAACTGGATCAGGATATCATTCAGTACATCCGTAACAAGTACAACCTGTTTATTGGTGAACGCATGGCCGAACAGGTCAAGATGTCCATCGGTTCGGCCTATCCGCTGCCGGTGGAGAAGACCTTCACGGTGCGCGGGCGTAACCTGGTGACCGGCCTGCCGGAGGCGATTGAAATATCCTCGGTGGAAATCCGTGAAGCCATTTCCGGATCGTTGATGGTCATCGTCGATACCATCAAAGACACCCTGGATGAATCGCCGCCGGAAATTGTGTCGGACCTGATCGAAAATGGCATCTGCCTGGCGGGCGGTGGCGCTTTGCTAGGCGGCATGGTGGAGCGGTTGAGCGATGAGTTAAACCTGCGCGTCTGGCTGGCGGAAGATCCGCTAACCTGTGTAGCGCGTGGCGCGGGTATGATCCTGGAAGACCTGGACAAATACCGCGATTTCCTTGTCCCTCTGGATCGCAGCAGCCGGTAGATGCCAGTGAGTTTGGTTTCTCTTAAAAATTTGGCATGAAACGCATTTCTCCGCGCTTTTTACAGAGCGCCACCATTTTGCTGATCGTCCTGGGTGTGCTATTTCTGGCAATCAGCGGCGTTTTGCGTCCAGCGTTCACCACCGCTTTGAATCCATTCGTCGCCGCTGAAAGCTGGCTATCCAGCCGCTACCTGGCGATTTACGACTTTATCACCGCGCCGCGCGATATGGCCACGCTGCAGCGCCGCAATGCGGACCTGGAAGATCAGGTATCGCAGCTTCAGGCGCAGGTAATTCAACTCCAACAACAACTGAATGAGTCGCAGGTGCTGTATTCGCTGCTGGATTTTGCGCGCGCGCGCCCGGAAAATCAGTATGTCGCCGCGGCGGTGATTGGAGTCGATCCCAGCCCATTTGTGCGGTATGTGTTTATTGACAAAGGCTCCGACAGCGGCATCCGATATGGTATGCCAGTGGTTACCCAGCAAGGCCTCGTGGGCCGTGTGGACGCCGTGACCGCCACTGCATCACGGGTGCAGTTGATCAACGACCCGGCTTCGGTGGTCAATGTTCTGTTAAAGTCGGTAGGCGCTGATGCCCAACTGGTGGGTTCGGTGACGGGCGATATTTCGCTGGAAATGGTGGCGCAAACCGTGGATTTGCAGGTGGGCGAGTTGCTGCTCACATCGGGCCTGGGCGGAACCTACCCGCCGGATATTGTTGTCGGTCAGGTGACCACCATTCGAAAGAGCGACAACGATCTTTTTCAGACGGCTGCCGTTCAGCCGGCGGTGGATTTTGGCAGTCTGCGCGCGGTGTTGGTCATCACCAACTTCAAACCGGTGGATATCACGCCGTTGTTGCCCACCCAGGAACCCTGATCCGTGGAATTCCTGTTAAGCATTCCTGTGTTGATTGTGGGGCTGGTGCTGCAGACGGCGATCATCGCCCGGCTGCCGTTGCTGCATGGTACGGCGGATGTGATGTTGTTGATTGTGGCGGCCTGGTCACTGTTGGAGAAAGGGCACAGCGCCTGGTTGTGGGCGGTGCTGGCCAGCCTGCTGGTCAGCTCAGTGACGGCGGCACCCCCTCTGGCGATTTGGGGCTCATATTTGCTGGTGATGGTGGTTGCACGGCTGTTACAACGTCGCATCTGGCAATCTCCGCTTCTGACAATGTTTGTGGTAACATTTCTGGGGACGCTTGTGCAGCATCTGGCGCTAATTGGTCTCCAGCGCTTTGGCGGCACCCCGATTGGCCTACAGGAAAGCCTGGGGCAGGTGACGCTGCCCAGCGCCTTATTAAACTTGCTACTTGCGCTGCCGGTATACGCGATGGTTCGTGACCTGGCAGGATGGGTTTACCCATACGAGAATGAGGTATGAACGAACAAAAAACACCTTCCAAGGGGCGCTTTGAAACCTGGCGCGTGCTGACGGTGTATGGCCTGATCGCGCTGGTGTTTGGTTTCTATATTGTGCGGTTGTTCAGCCTGCAGATTGTCGAAGGCACGGATTATCAAGATCAGGCAACCGAGAATCGTGTCACCAAAATCAGTATTCCCACCCAGCGGGGAATTATCTATGACCGCAACGGGTATGTTCTGGCGCGAAACGCTGCCTCGTACAATGTGACCATTGTTCCGGCCGAATTGCCAGCCGATGAGGGGGCGGTGCAGGAGATTTTTCGCCAGCTTTCGCAATTGATTAACGTGCCGGTGAGTAACGGCGTGGTGACGGACGAATCGGCCAAGCTGTTTACACCGTGTCAGACGGACCTGGGCATCACCGAAATTGTTACCATTGGCGATAATAACTGGCCGTACCGGCCGATTCAAATCACGTGCGATGTGGATGAGACCATCGCCATGGTGATCCGGGAAAAGGAACGCGACTGGCCGGGGGTAAGCATAGAGGTGCAATCGGTGCGGGATTACCCAACCGGTTCGCTGACTTCCGAAATCATCGGATTCCTGGGTCCCATTCCGGAAATTGATAAGGATTACTACACCAATTTGGGCTTTGTGCTCAACCGTGACAAGGTGGGTTATGCCGGCGTGGAAGCCAGCCTGCAGGATATTCTGGGCGGACGCAACGGCGAGCGCCTGGTGGAGGTGGACAACGCCGGGCAGGAGATCCGTGACCTGGAGACGCCGATCAACCCGGTTTCGGGAAATAACATCAAGCTGACGATTGACACGCTCCTGCAGGCAGCGGCCAAGGCGTCGCTGGAATACGAATTGAACTATTGGAACAGCTGGCTGGGGAGCATCATTTCGCTGAACGGCGCAGTGATTGCGATGAACCCTAAAACCGGTGAGGTTCTGGCGCTGGTTTCGTTTCCCACGTACGAGAACAACCGCATGGCGCGGTTGATTCCGGCGTATTACTACAACCAGTTGAATGAAGATCCCTACCGGCCGTTGTTCAACCACGCGATTTCGGCTGAGCATCCCCCAGGCTCGGTTTTTAAGATGGCAACGGCCGTGGGCATTCTGAATGAAGGCGTTGTGACGCTGGATAAGACCATTGAAGACCCGGGCAAAATTACGATCACGGAAAAATTTTCACCGAATGATCCCGGCCGCCCGCGAGAGTACGTTTGCCATAAACGGGATGGTCATGGCACCGTGGATTTTATGAAAGGCGTGGCGCAATCTTGCGACGTATATTTTTATAAAGTCGGCGGCGGTTATACCGGAGAAATTGATCAGGGCCTGGGCATTTGGCGAATTGGGGAATACGCGCGTGCGTTGGGGTACGGCGCGGTGACGGGCATTGAACTGCCCGGAGAAGCTGACGGGCTGATTCCGGATCCGACCTGGAAACGCCTGAACATCGGCGAAAACTGGTCCACCGGCGATACCTACATTGCCACGATTGGCCAGGGCTATGTG
>DAOUGY010000181.1:0-3630 GCA_034428975.1 Anaerolineaceae bacterium
GCTGATCCACTCGGCCATGCTCTTGCTGAACACCTGCCGGCCCAGCGTCAGGCTGTCGCCCAGCACGTTGGTCGCCAGCAGCACCACCGGGCGCTCATCCAAACCGAGCGCGGCGCGTGCTTTGCCGGCGCCCTGCTTGGGCGTATCCTGCCACTGGCGCGCGAAATTCTCCCACAGCGCGCCGCGCTGACGCGCGGTGAACAACGCGCGCATACGCTCCAACTGTTCTTCGTTCAACGTTGCCGACTGGCGCACCTTCCACAGGTCGGCCGTGTCCTGGCGCATCACTTCGCTGTTTTGCGCCAGCCAGATGCGCTGGCGTTGATCACCAAATTCGTACGTCACCGCCGGGATCTTCAAATAGCGCGCCACGCGGTACACCACGCCCAGTTCCTGAATGGTGCCGTTGGGCACGATCAACACATCCGGTTTGTTGGTTTTCAACCAGGCCAGGGCCGACTGGGCGGCCTGCGTGTTGCGTTCCAGGCGCATGCGGTACAGGTCCGAGGTGATGTCCACGTCTTCCACCTGCAGGGTGTACTGCGTATCGTAGAGCGTCACCTGGCGCACAATCTCGTTGACTTCATCGGGCAGACGGGTGTACGCCGGGCGCACCGAAAGCAGCGAAAGGGTATCCAGCATTGGGGCGGCTTCCGAAAGCACCTTGCGGGCATACACGTTCTGGCGGCGCAGGTCAAAGCGATTGACCGGCGTCTGCCAGTCGCCGTACGGCAAATAGCCGAGTGTCACACGGTGACCTTCGGCCGCCAGCGCCAGACCCATCAGACTGGCATGTTCAATCCAGTAGTGCAGCGTGGCGAACAGGAACACTTTCTTGCCGGCCCCGTTGCCGTTGCGCAACGCCGCCGCCTGGGCGGTCAGTTCCGGCAAGGCGGCCTGCAGGCGCTTGAGCGAGAAACGGCTGGCAATCGGCTTGCCGCGCTGTCGCACCAACCAGTACAGTTCCGCCGTGAACGGGATCTCTCCCAACACTCTCTTCAGAGCATCTTTTGTCGCTGTCGCCATAGATCTACTTCGCCTCAATTTGCCAGTTCAGACGTGGACGCACCGGCCCAAGACGCGGTTCAGGCCATTGCATGCCCGGCGCGCCGGCGGCATCCACCGAAAACGTTAACGCCTGCTCGTCCCAGAAATAGCGCTTGATGCGGTACGAGCTGGCATTGACGCCGATTACAAAGCGGCCCTCGTTCAGCAAGTCGGCGGGCAGGCGGCAGCGGCTGGTGTACAACCCGGCCGGGCGCGTGCCAAACTGCTCGAAGAGAGCCGGCTCGTCGGTGTCAAAAGACGTGAATACATATTCTCCACGCGTGCTCATCAGGTAGATGCCCACGCGTAAGCCGGTGATCGGTTCGTCCAGGCGGTAATCCACTTCCACCGTGGCCGGTTCGGTCGAACGCACCGTGTCCGTCACCTGTCCTTGCGTGTTGACGATGCGAATTGCCATCGGGCGGAAGGGGTAGGCGTCGGCGGGCACTTCGTCGGTCAGCCATTCGCGGTCGCCTTCGCGGGCAAAGCCGCGCGACAGGTAGTAATCCACCGCTTCAGGCGTCGGCGCGCGCAGTGCCAGGTGTCCCTTGTCAATCACCAAGGTTTCTTCGGTCAGGCGCAAAATCGCCGACATGTTGTGGCTGACGAACAGCACCGTGCGCCCCTGCTGGGCCACGTCGCTCATCTTGCCCAGGCATTTGCGCTGGAATTCGGCGTCACCCACCGCCAGCACCTCGTCCACCACCAGAATTTCCGGCTCCAGATGGGCAGCCACGGCAAACGCCAGGCGCAGGTACATCCCGCTGGAGTAGCGCTTGACCGGCGTATCGATGAACTTTTCCACCTCGGAGAAGGCGATAATCTCATCGAATTTCTTTTCAATTTCACTGCGCTTCATGCCCAGAATGGCGCCGTTCAGGTAAATGTTCTCCCGGCCGGTCAGCTCGGGGTGGAACCCCGTGCCCACTTCCAGCAGCGAGCCCACCCGCCCGCGGATCTCGGCGAAGCCTTCGGTGGGGTCGGTGACGCGCGATAGGATCTTGAGCAGCGTGCTCTTTCCCGCGCCGTTGCGCCCGATCACCCCGACGACCTGACCCTGCTTAATTTCAAAGGAAATATCACGCAGCGCCCAGAACGAGTTCTCGCTCTCCGATTCGGCCGGCAGCCGCCCGGCTCCCGACTGAAAGCGTTCCGCCAGCGTCTCGCGCAGCGTGCGATAGCCGGTTTGCAGCGCGCCGATGCGGTAACGCTTGCCAAGTTTTTCCACACGAATGGCCATATCACTCATACGTCAGCCCCTACACCATATCGGCGAACTGGCGTTCCATGCGCCGGAAGTAATACAGACCGCTGATCAGAATCAGCAGCGAGACAACAATCGAAATCACGAGGGTGATGTCGGGCGCATACTGCTCGCGCCCCAGCACCGCCCAGCGGAAGCCGTTAATCACGCCCACCATCGGGTTGAAGGCGTACAGCAGCCGCCACTTCTCCGGCACGATGCTCGCGCCGTAGGCAATCGGGCTGAGGAACATCCAGAACTGGGTGAGGAACGGTGAGACGTAGCCCACATCGCGGTACTGCACGTTGAGCGCCGACAACCACAGCGCCACGCCCAGGCCGGTAATGAGCGTCAGCAGGATGAAGAGCGGCAGGCTCAGGATGTTGAGCGTGATGGGCATGCCCTTGAACAGCATCATGATGAACAGAATCACAAAGGCGATCAGGAAATCCACCACCCCCGCCAGCATGGAAGCCAGCGGCAGGATGATGCGCGGGAAATAGATTTTGGTGATCATGTTGCTGTTTTGCACCAGAGAGCGCGCGCCTACCGTCAGCGCGACGGCAAACAGCTCCCAGGGCAGCAGGCCGGAGTACGAAAAGATCGGGTACCAGATGCCGTCCGAATCCACTTTGGCCAGACCGCCGAAGAAGATGCTGAACACCACCATGGTGAGCAGCGGTCGCAGCACAGCCCAGCCGATGCCCAGCAGGGATTGTTTGTAGCGCACCTTCAGATCGCGCCAGGTCATAAAGAAGATCAGCTCGCGGTACGCCCACAGGTCGCGCAGATTTAACGGCGCCCACCCGCTGACGGGCTTCACCAGAACGGTGCGCTCGCTGCGGGGCGTCAGTGCCGTGGAAAGGTCTGTCCCATCACCCATATGTGTCATCCGCCCAGTCGCGCGGTTTTATACCATTCGATGGTGCGGCGCAACCCTTCTTCAAAACCGACTTGCGCGCGGAAACCAAAGTACTTTTCAGCGCGACTCACGTCCAAACCGCGGCGCGGCTGGCCGTTGGGTTTGCTGGGATCAAAGATCAACTGGCCCTCAAAGCCGGTCAGGCGCGCGATGAGCTGCGCCAGATCCTTGATGCTGATCTCGTTGCCCGAACCGATGTTGACCGGATCGGAGCCGGAGTACTTTTCACTTGCCAGCAAAATACCCTCGGCAGCGTCTTCAACATAAATGAACTCACGCGTCGGCGAACCGTCGCCCCAGATCTCCACTGTCTTACGCCCGGCATCTTTGGCTTCCAGGCATTTGCGGATCAGCGCAGGGATGACGTGCGACGACGCCAGATGGAAGTTGTCGCGCGGGCCGTACAGGTTGACCGGCA
>DAOUGY010000182.1:0-1588 GCA_034428975.1 Anaerolineaceae bacterium
TTCCTTGCCAGGCAGCGTTCCATCCCCGGCGCGTCTCTCGCGCACCGCCGACCAACGGCTGCCGATCAGGCCAGCCAGCAGCGGCGCGGGCACCAGCGACCCCAGTACCTGCAATATCCG
The DNA here is from genome assembly GCA_034428975.1 of Anaerolineaceae bacterium. Classification (GTDB taxonomy): domain Bacteria; phylum Chloroflexota; class Anaerolineae; order Anaerolineales; family Anaerolineaceae; genus DAOUGY01. The sequence continues at coordinate 121 of DAOUGY010000182.1, forward strand.
GTTGGCTGCTCCCGGAATGACCACCGCCTTCCCGCGCAGCGCGGCATTCAACGTCAAATCCGCCACGCGGCCCACATCCACCGTGGTCAGATGGCCGGCCAGTCCCTGCGCTTCGATGGCATGGATGCATTCCATGGTAGTGGGCATGCCCGCCGGACATAAAATCGTGACGCTTGCATTTTGGTTGCGCAGTTCCTCGCGCAGCGCCAGCGAGAAATCCAGCAGGAAGCGCTTGGAAGCCGCATAGGTGGCCTTGACCGGCATGGGATAAAACGCCGCCAGGCTGGCCACATTGATGATGTGAAATGTCTCCCATGGGCTGCGATAGCGCAGCGCGGTATGGGTGACCGCCAGCGTGGCTTCGATATTGACCCGCAGGATGGTCTGGATGTTTCGCTCGCTTTGTTCATAAAATGGGCCTTCGTAATCCAGCCCGGCCACGTTGATCAACATGGTCAGCGTGCGCCCGCTGGCAGCCACCTGCGCGAACAACGCCTCGCGCGCGGCCGGATCAGTTAGATCGCACGCGCTGCATTCCACCGCGACGCCGTAGGCATGGCGCAACCCCTCTGCCAGCACCTGCAATGGACCGCCGCGTGCGTCTGTCAAAAACAGATCCCAACCGCGGCTGGCGCACTCTACGGCAAAGGCTTTGCCCAGGCCACCGGCAGCCCCGGTGATGAGTGCCGTCATTTTCGAGAAATTCATTGCCTGCGTTCCCTTCATGATTACCGCTCCCCTATTCCACAGAGACCTTCCGAAAGCATCCATAACCGTGAGGCAGATCTGTTGTCCAATGCAGACTGGCTGGCGCGCGCTGGACGGCAGTTCTTCCAGTATTGCTGCGAGGCTTTCTGAATGGACGGCTCCATCAGCAGATATTGGATGCAGCGCGCCGGCACTTCGGGGCCGGTGCCGCCTGCGCGGCGGATCTTCCAGGCCCAACTCACCATTGCTGGTGTCCCCTTCATTGCGATATCGGTTTTCACCAGGCCGGGGTCCACGGCAAACGCGCGCACGCTCGAACCTTCTCCAAGCCGCCGGTTGAGTTCGACCGTGAACAGGATGTTGGCCAGTTTGGTGGTGCCGTACGCCGCCAGGCCGTCATACCGGCGTCGCAACTGGGGATCGTCCCAGCGAATGCGCGCGCCGTGGTGAGAATCCGAGCTGACCGTCACCACCCGCGCGTACGGTGCGGCCCACAGCAGCGGAAGCAATTCGTGGGTCAGTAAGAATCCTGCCAGGTGGTTGACCGCCCACTGCGTTTCAATTCCATCCGGGGTCAATGTCAACCAGTAGGTGTACGTGCCGGCATTGTTCACCAGCCCGTCCAAAGCAACCTTGCCATCCACGGCCAGGCAATCTTTGATCATGACAGCCAACCGGCGACCCTCGCCCTGCTGGCTCAGGTCAGCCGTCAGGTAATGGACCCGCGTCGCCGGGTTCAGGCTGCCCACGGCCATCTCAG
>DAOUGY010000183.1:0-2176 GCA_034428975.1 Anaerolineaceae bacterium
AAGGCGCGCGGCGGTCATTCCGGCAAGGCTGGGTTGGGGCTGGCCATTTGCAAGGCACTGGTGACGGCCCAGGGTGGGACGATTGCCGCCGAATCGGCGGGCAAGGGGCAGGGCACGGCGATGGTCATGCGCTTCGCCCCGGTGAAAGCGGAATAAGACAGGGATTCAGGCCGAAAACGGAATCCACGGATAAAAAAAGCGGATGATCTGCTTGCGTAGATCATCCGCTTTGTCATTCCAATTGCGTTCGGCGAAACGCAATCGCCAGAGCCCCAGCCCTGCGTTAGGCAAAAAACAACAAATAGCCCTGCAAGGCCAGCGCGAACAGCACCGCGATCCAGAAGGCCGGTTTGCGGGTCTTGTGGCGAAACACCAGCATGCCCGCCAGCGCGCCGGCGGCGCCGCCCAGCATGATCAAGGTAACCAGCGTGGCTTCGGGCACGCGCCAGGCGTGATCGCGTGCGCGCTGCTTGTCAACGCCCCAGATGATGAAAGTGATGATGCTGACAATCGCGTAGAGATAAGGCATGTCAGAGCTTCTCCAGTGCTTCCACCGCGCTTTGCAACCAGGCGGCGACTTCTTCTTTTCGCGGGAAACGACCCGCGCACACCAATTGCTCGTTGATCACCAGCGCGGGCAGGACAAGCACCGCGGTGTAGCGCAGAATTTGCTCCAGCTCACGCACTTCGTGGATGTGCGCCTGCAGACCGGGGTGACGCCGCTCAAGCTCTGGCAGCGCCGCCTGAACGGTGCGCCGCAGGCTGTAGCGCTGCGGCGTACGGTATCCAAGAATTTTGATTTCCAGGCAAACGGTCACGGTACAGGCGGCTCCGGCCAAAGGCCGGGGGAGGACTAACGCGCGAAGTCGGTGAATTCCATGCCCAGCGTCGCGGTCATCAGTTCGGAGACCGAGGCATACAGCGATTGCACGCTTTGGAAGCGCGTCTCGCGCCCGGCGATGAGCGGATGATTCTGCAACTGGCGGCCCAGCGCGTAATACTCCTCCAGGTCGTCATGGGTCAGTGCTTCGCCGTTATCCTGGCGTTCGACCAACTGGTTGTAGAGCGCGTCGTAGCGGCTTTCCAGAGTGGCGGCTTCGGCATCCTGGTCCACCTGCGCTTTGGCGAGCAAATACTCGGCCACGGCAGGGTGTTCGTTCAATAATTTGCCCAGGCTTTGCGCAGCCTGTATCAGTTCAGGGGACAATTCCATTCGATTCTCCGGTTGAGACAGATTGAAAGTGGGGGAGAGGTCAGACCTGACCTCGCGATTAGCTGCCTCAGCCGCAGCCGCTGCGCACGGCGTTGGGGGCAAAGGCCACCCCGGCGCCCGCACCAATCACGCTGTCCACGGCGCGGAAGAGCTCGCGCATGGCATTTTCGGCCTGGCGGTATGCCAGAATGCCGGGAAGCGTCTCAAACTCGGCGCGCAGATCGTCCGCCGTGCGTCCTTCCGGCAGACCGGCAAGCATTTCGGCCTGGCGCATCTCGGCGATCATGCGGCGCACCTGCGGGTCGCTGTTGACCAGGCGCGCGCTGCGCAGAAATTGCTGGTATTCGTCGGTCTGCGCCAGCAGATCGGCCAGACGGTTGGCGGCGGTGTCGATGTCCACACTGTAGGTCACTTCGGCTTGCGCCGGGGAGCACGAGGACGAGCATGAGGAGGATGAACTACAAGACATACAGGAGTCTCCTTAAGATAAAAATGCAGGGCTAATTGTACCAGTAGTTTCGCCGGGGTGGCGGGACGCTACAGCGCGGCGATCACCAAACCAAAGATGTAGCCGGCCACCGTGGCCAGCACGGCCACCAACGAGACATAAATGGCGGTCTTTTTGCGGCCCATTACACCGTTGAGCACCAGAATGGATTGCAGCGACAGCTCGGGGTCGGCCAGCAGGTAGGCCAGCAGCGGACCGCGCGCCATGCCCAGGTCGAGGAACATTTTGGCGACAGGCACTTCCACCAGGGTGGGGAAGTACATGAACACGCCGAAGATCACACCCACCAGGTTGGCCCAGATGGTGTTCTGTCCGGCGATGGCGCGCACCCATTCGGCGGGAATGATGACCTTGACGATGCCGGCGGCGAAGACGCCGATGATGAGCAGCGGGAAGATTTGCTTGACGAACTTCCATGTTTCCCAGATCCAACCGGCCAGATCGTCCTTGCTGAA
>DAOUGY010000184.1:0-4524 GCA_034428975.1 Anaerolineaceae bacterium
CCCGGCGATTTTCTCTACCCGGTCAAAATTCAAGTGGAACGCGCCGGTGAAACCCTCACCGCCGGGTCATCCAACCGCCTGGTCTGGCAGCTCACCTTTGACCAGCGCCGCTCCACTGAAGTATCTCGCCTGCTCAGCCGCGGACGGCGCGAGAGCGTCACCTTCGCCGGCACGCTCACCCAGGATGCCGCCGGTACCTGGCGGGCGGCGGATATGGCTCTGCAAATTCCCGCCACGCTGCAACCCGATCCGGCCCTGCTGGGCGCTTATGTGGATGTGCACGGCTTCACCCACCCAGACGGGTATATTGAAGTCACTTCCCTGGCGCTGCGATTGTTTCAGATCGGCGGGGTGATTGAGGAGATGCAATCCAACAACTGGCTGGTGGACAGCATCCACCTGACCATCACCCCGCAAACGCGCGTGGACGCCGGTTTGAAACCCGGCATGCGCGTGGAGGTCACCGCCATTCGGTATGCGCCGCAAACCATGTTGGCGCTTTCCATCCGCGCGGCGGAATCCAACGCGAGCCAATCGCAGCCGCAGTTAACGCCGGGTTTGCTGAGCGATCAGACCAACCCGCCGGGGATCCTCCCGACGGAAACCCATGAAGTTTCGGAAACCGCTGAGGTCGAGGAAACCGCCACCGAGATGCCCGAAGAAGCCACCGAAACCGCGCCGGACGGAAGCGAAACGCCGGACGCGGAAGAGACGCCCGGACCGCAAAAGACCGAATCCGGCGGCCACTCTTCTGAAACGCCCGAGAAAACCGATCACCCGGACGAAACACCAAAATCCGACGAGACGCCCTCCGGCGGATGATGAATCGCCCTTATAAACCAAACCGGCCTGAAAACGGCCGGTTTGGTTATCCACTCGAATGAAATCCTGCTCAATGCCAGGCGCACTTCATGCGTTGGTACGTTTCTTCCAGCGCTTCTGGCAGCACGCGCGTGCCGCCGACAGTGCTCATAAAATTACTGTCACCCGACCAGCGCGGCACAATGTGAAAGTGCAAATGATCGGCCACGCCCGCCCCGGCGGCCACCCCCAGATTGGCGCCAATGTTCATACCGTTGGGATGGTACACAGCGCGCAGCACGGCGCTGGTGCGGCTGAGCAGATCCATGATCTCGTGTCGCGTGGGTTCGTCCAGTTCCTCAAAATTCGAGGTGTGTTCGTACGGCAAAACCATCAGGTGACCGCTGGTGTACGGGAAGCGGTTGAGAATGACGAAGCAATGCTCGCCGCGATACAGGATGAGATTCTCCGGGCCGTCTTCCTTTCCCAACGCTTCGCAAAAGACACAGCCCCCGCCGGGTCGATGGTTTTGAATGTATTTCATGCGCCACGGTGAAAAGATAAACCGCATGACCTACCCTCCTCGATAAGATTACCGGCCGGTTGTGTTCCCGCCTCAAGGCCGGTCCCGCTTGAATACTTAATTTTAACCCCAAATCGGGTTCCTGCCCAACCGAAATATCCCAATATTAAAGTAAAACCCACCCGTCGCATGCGACGGGTGGGAGATGGACAAACTCGCAAACGCTAGATATGGATGGAATGCCCTTCGGCGTTTTCCACCGCTTCCAGCAGCGCTTCGCTCAGCGTGGGGTGCGCGTGCACATTGCGCGCGATCTCGGCGGTGGTCAGCTCCATGCGCTGCGCCAGGGTCAGTTCGGGCAGCAGCTCCGACACATCCGGGCCGATCATGTGCGCGCCAAGGATCTCCCCGTATTTGGCATCGGTGATGACCTTGACGAACCCGGCATAATCGCCCAAACCAAGCGCCTTGCCATTGGCCTGGAAGGGGAAGCGCCCTACTTTGACCTCGTAGCCTTTTTCTTTGGCCTGCGCCTCGGTGTAGCCAAACGAGGCCACCTGCGGGTGGCAGTAGGTGGCGCGCGGCATCATGGCGTAATCCAGCGTCACAGTCTCATGCCCGGCAATGTGCTCGGCGCACACCACGGCCTGCGCCGAAGCCACATGCGCCAGCAGCAACTGGCCGGTCACGTCGCCAATGGCCCAAATACCCGGCACATTGGTCGCCATGCGTTCGTCGATCTTGATGAACTTGCGCTCGGTCAGCTCCACGCCGGCCGTTTCCAGTCCGATCTCGGCGGTGTTGGGGCGGAAACCGATCGCCACCAACGCCTGATCGGCCACCAGGGTCTTCTCCGCCGTGCCGTCCGAGACCTTCACTTCCACGCCCTTGTCGGTGGCCTGCACCGACAGCACTTTGGTGCTGGTGAGGATGTCGATATCGCGCTTCTTGAAGGCTTTGGCCAGTTCGGCGCTGACTTCTTCGTCTTCCAGCGGCACAATGCGCGGCATCATTTCCACCAGCGTCACCTTGGTGCCGTATGAGCTCCACACTGTGGCAAATTCCACGCCGATCGCGCCCGCGCCGATGATCACCGCCGATTCGGGGCGGGTGGTCTGCAGGATGGCCTCCTGGTAGCCCATGATTTTTTGCCCATCGAGCGTCACGCCGGGGATGCTGGCGACGTGTGAGCCGGTGGCGATGACGATGTTCTTCGCCTTCAGCTCCTGCACCTTACCGTCCTTGTCGGTCAACTGCACGGTGTTCTTGCCGGTCAGTTTGGCCGATGCCATAAAGACTTCGATGTTGTGTTTCTTCATCAAAAAGCCCACGCCGCGCGTCAGGCGGTTGGAGGCGTCGCGGCTGCGTTTGACCGCCACGGAGTAATCCAGTTGCAAATTCTCAAACGAAAAACCGAAATCCTTGCCGCGCTCACGCAGCGTATGAGCCACTTCGGCGCTCTTCAGCAGCGCCTTGGAGGGGATGCAGCCCACATTCAGACACACGCCGCCCAGCCATTGCTTGTCCACAATGGCCACTTTCTGGCCGAGCTGCGCCGCGCGGATGGCGCACACATACCCACCCGGGCCGGCGCCGATCACTACAACATCAAATTCACTCATGGTTTTCCCTCTTGGTTCTGTTTTCAGGGGTGTTTCCTGTTTATGTATGCATTATTGTATCGCATAACACCGTTCAAAAGAAAGGCGGCTGCACAATGCGGCGCGCTCGTTCAGTGCTGCAAAATGTCGTCCGCCACCCAGGCCGCGGCATCGCCCACGCCCACCAGAAAACCAGTTTTCATCCGATCCAACCAGGGCATGCCCAGGAAATACAAACCGGGGTACTGCGTTTTGCCGTGCGGGGCAACCGGGAAGCCGAAATCATCCAGCACAGGCGCTTTCACCAGGCTGTAATCAAACCGAAACCCCGACGCCCAGATCACGCAGGTGATACCGGCCTGCCGGATGTTCAGGCTTTCGATCAGCGGCGCTTCGTACCCGTCGGTCAACACCGGGCGTTCTTCCGGCGACGCGTCCAAACCCTGCTTTGCAACCGCATCATCCACCGATTTAATAAAATCGGCTTCCACCCGGTCGGACTTCGCCAGGCTGTCTTTTAGATCCGGCGCAAAATAAATCACGCCGTCACGGATGTCGGTCACATGCCCCACCAATTGGATGCCGCTGCGGAAGAAATAGTGCAAATTGAGATCGTGCCCGCCATTCTTGCCGGTGAGGTGTGGGCTGGAAGCAAAGCGCGCCGCCGGCGAAGGCAATTGCGCGACCGTCCGGTCAAAAAAGCCGGTAATCAGTGCCCACTCCACCGCGTCGCGCCCGCGATAACGCCGTGGAAAGCGCCCCGTACCGCCCACGCTCAAGTACACGCTGCGCCCGCTGGCATGCAGCTCCTCGGCGATCTGCGCGCCGGACTGCCCCGACCCCACCACCAGCACCGTGCCGTGCGGCAGCAACCAGGGGTTGCGGTACTCGCTGGAGGTCAACTGCACCACATCCGCCGGCAAATTGGCCGCCATGGACGGCACGCGCCCACGTTGGAACAGGCCGGTGGCGATCACCACGTTGCGAGCGGCATATTGCCGGTGGTCTGTCACCACCCGATAGCCCTCATCCATCGGTTCCACCGCCGTCACGTTCACGCCGGTGCGCAGCGGCAAATGATGCTGGTCCACATATGCATCGAAGCGCTGCACGATCTCAACCCGCGGCATGAACCCTTCCGGGCGGATTCCGTCATAGGTCGCGCCCGGCAAGCGAAACGTCCAGTTGGGTGTCACCAGCGTGAAGGTATCCCAACGTTGGTGCATCCAAGCACTGCCCGCGCAATCCGATTTTTCCAGAACGACGTGCTCGCGCTTCTCTTCCTGTAAGAAGTAACTCAACGACAGGCCGGCCTGCCCGCCGCCGACGATGACCGTCTCAATCTTTTCCATCTTGCTGCCGTCCATTTTTTCACCTGTTCTTTCTACCCGTAAGGCGCCATTAATATGACAATTATTATCATAATACCACCGGGAAGAAAAGCAAGGGTTTCTTATGAACACGAGTAAAATAGCTGTATTCCTCACTCAGGTGAATCCCATGCCCCTCCACTGGATCGACGTCGCCCCCCTGTCCATCAACCATTTCATGCTGCTCGAACGCGTGCAATTGAGCTGGATGCCCGGCTGGCTGCCCGAA
>DAOUGY010000185.1:0-2711 GCA_034428975.1 Anaerolineaceae bacterium
GATTTTGGCATTCAGGGCGACCGGGTGGAGGCGACAGATGTCGCCACGCAACTGGCAATGGCCGCCGGCGTGGAAGCCCTGCGCGACGCGGGCATTCCGCTGGTGATGCGATATAAACCGACCAGTACCGGGTCGTTCCTGCCCACGCGCTGGATGCTGCCCGAAGCCCTGGCGGATGAAACCGGCGTGGTGTTTGGGTCGGCTTTTCCGGGCCTGGAACGCATGGCGGATGAAGCCGAGCGCTACTACCGGCACGAGCGCGTGCTAGGGCAGTTGAACGAACTACGGGCGTTGCGAAAATCGTTGAACGGATCGGACGAATCGACCGGTCAACTGCTGGACGAGCGCATTGCTGAATTGAACGCTCAATTAAGCGAGCAGGATTATCACTTTGACCGGCGTTTCATCTTCCGCGTTCTGGCCATGGGGCATTCGCAATTTGCCGAGTACATCGGCGCGCGCGGACCGAACACATCGGTCAACGCGGCGTGCGCAACCACCACGCACGCGCTGGCGATCGCGGAAGACTGGATTCGGGCGGGACGCTGCCGGCGGGTGGTGATCATCGCCGGCGACGATGTGACCGACGGACGGTTGGTGTCCTGGATCGGCTCGGGGCTGCTGGCCTCGGGCGCAGCGACCACGGAAGGCGATCTGCGGAAAGCGGCGATCCCGTTTGACCGCCGGCGTAACGGCATGCTCATGGGTATGGGCGCGGCGGCACTAGTGGTGGAATCGGAAGATGCCCTGCGCGAGCGCGGGATGCGAGGAATCGCCGAAGTGCTGGCCACGCAGATTGGCAACAGCGCCTTCCACGGCACACGCCTGGACGTGAATCATGTCAGCGAGGTCATGGACCGGCTGGTGTCGCAGGCGGAAAGCCGCTTTGGCGTGCGCCGCAACGAAATGGCCGGCGAAATGGTGTTTGTATCGCATGAGACATACACCCCGGCGCGCGGCGGTTCCGCGGCAGCGGAGATTCATGCGCTGCGGCGCACATTCGACGGGCAGGCCAACCGCGTGGTGATTGCCAACACCAAAGGGTTCACCGGGCACACGATGGGCGTCGGCATTGAAGACGTGGTGGCGGTGAAAGCGTTGGAATATCAGGAAGTGCCGCCAATCGCGCACTTCGATACGGAATTTGAGCCGGACCCCGAATTGGGTGACCTGAATCTCTCCCACGGTGGACGGTATCCGGTGCGTTATGCCCTGCGCCTGGGCGCAGGCTTCGGATCGCAGATTGCGATGAGCCTGCTGCGGAAAATTGAAGGTGAGCCAGAACGTGTAGAGCGCGAGGTGTACGATCGCTGGTTGGCGGCTGTGGCGGGATATGCCCGGGCGGAGTTGGAGATTGAAAAGCGAACGCTGCGCATCCGGGATGCAGGCGTTCCGGTGGCGACCCCGGCAGCCAGCCCGTGGCGATTTGGCGAAGGCCCGACTCTGTGGGCGGAAAGCCGGGTGTTGGATGCCGCGCCGGTCAACGACGTGGAACCTCAACCGGAGGTCGAACCCGTCACAACAGCGTTGGACGTGGATGCCGTGCGCGTGTTTGTCCTCGGGCTGGTGAGCGAAAAGACCGGTTACCCGGTGGAAATGCTCGACCCGGGACTGGACCTGGAAGCGGATTTGGGTATCGACACCGTCAAACAAGCCGAATTGTTCGCCGCGGTGCGGGAACATTACGGCATCCCGCGGCGCGAGGATCTGCGGCTGGTGGATTACAACACGCTGGAAAAGGTAGTCGGGTTTGTGATGGAATCGGGCGGCACGGCGGTGATCGCTGCGCCCGTTCAACCGGCTGAACCCGTTGTAGCGGCGGCACCCCCTGCGGCGCAACCGCAGTCAACGGTGAATGAAAACGCGGATACCAGCGTTGTACGCGAATTTGTGATGAATCTGGTGAGCGAGAAGACTGGCTACCCGGTGGAAATGCTTGACCCGGGGCTGGACCTGGAAGCCGACCTGGGCATCGACACGGTCAAACAGGCGGAGCTATTTGCTGCCGTGCGGGAGCATTACGGCATCCCGCGGCGCGAAGACCTGCGGCTGGTGGATTACAACACTCTGGAAAAGGTAGTCGGATTTGTGCTGGAGTCGCCGGTTGCGGAGGTGAAGGATTTACCTGCTGCAACGGGTGATGTTAAACAAACCGGGGCGATAACGAGCCAAGAACCTGAAACTGCTGTACCCCCTGCCGAAACAGACGAAGTGGACGCGGTGCGGGTGTTTGTGATGGCGCTGGTGAGTGAAAAGACCGGTTACCCGGTGGAGATGCTCGACCCCGGGTTGGACCTGGAAGCGGATTTGGGTATTGACACGGTTAAACAGGCGGAACTGTTCGCTGCCGTGCGGGAACATTACGGCATCCCGCGGCGCGAAGACCTGCGGCTGGTGGATTACAACACACTGGAAAAGGTGGTCGGATTTGTGCTGGATGCCAAAGCTGCGCGCACTGGCGAAAACGAACCGGCGACCGAGGCGCAGGCGGATGAATCCGAAAATGCTATGGGCGGACGTGGCAGCGTGAAGCGCAGTATGGTGCAGCCGGTGCTGCGTCCATGCAGCGAGCTGTGCCTGCAAACCGGAGTGGAATTGTGTGCCGGGCAGGTCGTGTTGGTGGTGGGCAACCCCGACGGCCTGGGTGATGCGCTGGCGCGGAAGCTGCGCGCGCGCAAGGTCAAGGTAGACCGGTTGAGCGGCGATGCCGC
>DAOUGY010000186.1:0-2515 GCA_034428975.1 Anaerolineaceae bacterium
GCGTGCGCGCCGGGCAGACGGTGGCGATTGTGGGGCAGACCGGCTCCAGCAAGACCACCCTGGCGCGCCTGGTCAACCGCACCTACGACGTGACCGCCGGACAGGTGTTGGTGGACGGCGTGGACGTGCGTGAATGGAATCTGGAAGCCTTGCGCCGCTCCATCTCCATCATCGAGCAGGATGTCTTCCTGTTTTCGCGCAGCATCGCTGAGAACATCGCTTTTGGCCGGCCGGGCGCGACTACCGCGGAAATTGAAAGCGCCGCCCAGGCGGCCCAGGCCAACGATTTCATCACCTCGTTCACCGAAGGCTACCAGACGGTCATCGGCGAGCGCGGCGTCACGCTCTCGGGCGGGCAGCGCCAGCGCATTGCCCTGGCGCGCGCCTTCCTCACCGACCCGCGCATTCTCATTCTGGATGATTCGACCAGCGCCATCGACAGCGCCACCGAAGACCGCATCCAGCGCGCCATTTTCACCGCCGCGCGCGGGCGCACCACGCTGATCATCACCCACCGCCTCTCGCAAATCCGCTGGGCGGACCTGATCCTGGTGATGCGCAAGGGCAAGTTGGCCGCCAGCGGCACGCACGACGATCTGCTGCGCACATCCGAAGCCTACCGGCGCATTTTTAGCGAATGAGCCGTCATCGACAGGATTTCATATGGGCTTTTTTGACTCGTTAGACGCCGAAAAATACGACCGCCAGTATTCCGATCGCGACTTGATGATGCGCATTGGTGAATATTTCCGCCCGCAGGCCGGACGCATTGCGCTGATTGCCTTTTTGATGTTGATTGTGGCCGGCGCGGGCGCGCTGATGCCGATGGTCGTCTCGCGCGGGGTGGACATGCTCAAAGCCCAGCTTTCGGTGCAGAGCGTGGCCTTGCTGTGCGGCGCGGTGCTGGCCGTGGGCGTGATCAGTTGGGTGTCCAACTGGGCCGGGCGCCGCCTGGTGACGCGTACCATCGCCGATGTGGCCGTGGCCCTGGCCACGCGCGCCTTCCGCGCCTCGGTCGGGCACGACCTGTCCTTCTATGACGAATACCCCTCCGGCAAGATCGCTTCGCGCATCACCTCGGATACGCAGGACTTCTCGCAACTGGTGGCGCTGGTCTCGGACGTGCTGGCCCAGTTTGTCGAGGCGGCCATCCTGGGCGTGGTGTTGATCAACATCGAATGGCGCCTGTCGCTGTACGTCTTCGCGCTCATTCCGATTGTGTTTGTGCTGGCCATCAGCTACCGCCGCCTGGCGCGGCGCGTCACGCGCCAGGGCATGCGCGCCATGGCCAACGTCAACTCGACCATCAAAGAGACGGTCAGCGGCATTGCCGTGGCCAAGAACTTCCGGCAGGAAAGCGGCATCTACGCCGATTTTGAAGACGCCAACCGCACCTCGTACAGCGTCAATGTGCGCCGCGGGCTGGTGCTCTCCTTCGTCTTCCCGGTGCTCAACACGCTGGCGGGCCTGATGTCGGCCCTACTGGTGTACACCGGTGGTCTGAGCGCGGTGCAGGGCATGGTCACCGCCGGGGCGTGGTATCTCTTCCTGCTCTCGCTCGACCGCTTCCTCTTCCCGGTGATGAACCTGGCTTCGTTTTGGACGCAGATCCAAAACGGCCTGTCGGCGGCCGAGCGCGTCTTTGCGCTGATCGACGCCGAACCCGCGGTGAAGCAGACCGCCTCCGAACCGGCCGGCGAGCTGCGTGGCGAGATTGACTTCATTCATGTCGATTTCCGCTACAAGAGCGGCGAACCGGTGCTGGCTGATTTCAATCTGCACGTGCGCCCCGGCGAGAACGTGGCCCTGGTGGGGCACACCGGCGCGGGCAAGTCGTCCATCGCGCGTCTGATCGCGCGCTTCTACGAATTTCAGGGCGGTGAGCTGCGCATCGACGGGCGCGACATTCGCCGCTTTGACCTGGCCGAATACCGCCAGCGGCTGGGCATCGTTTCGCAGGTGCCGTTCCTCTTCGCCGGCAGCGTGCTGGAAAACATCCGCTACGCCCACCCCGGCGTGAGCGAAGCCGAAATTGTGCGCCTGGCGCGCCAGATCGGCGACGGCGAATGGCTGGAAACACTGCCCGAAGGACTGGAAACGCAGGTCGGTGAGCGCGGCGCGCGCCTTTCGATGGGTCAGCGTCAACTGGTCTCGCTGATGCGCGTGCTGGTGCAGCGCCCGGCCATCTTCATCCTGGACGAAGCCACCGCCAGTATCGACCCGTTCACCGAATGGCAGATCCAACAGGCGCTCAACCTGGTGCTGGAATGCACCACCAGCATCCTCATAGCCCACCGCCTGTCCACGGTGCGCTCGGCCGACCGCATTGTGGTGATGGAAAACGGGCGCATCATAGAAGAGGGCAATCACGACGGGCTGCTGCAGCAGGGCGGGCATTACGCCGGGCTGTACAACACCTACTTCCGCCACCAGAGCCTGGCCTATGTGGAGCAGGCGCGCCAGATGGCGGAAGACGACCTGCCCGCGGGGTAGCTTGCGCCGGTGATGGGCCGGA
>DAOUGY010000187.1:0-14897 GCA_034428975.1 Anaerolineaceae bacterium
GAGCCGCGCAGCTTGTCGGACCAGTAATCGTAATGCGTGATGCGGCGCAGCGAGGCTTCGATGCCGCCCAGCACAATCGGGCGGGTGTTCTTAAAATAGCGGCGGATGATATTCGTATAGGCAATGACCGCCCGGTCGGGACGGCGGTTGTTCAGCCCGCCAGGAGTGTAATCATCGTTTTTGCGACGGCGGCGCGCGGCGGTGTAATTGGCCACCATCGAATCGACAGCGCCTCCGCTGACGCCCCAGAAGAGGGTGGGTTCCCCCAGACGGGTGATGTCGTCCGGATCGTCGATGCGCGGCTGGGCGATCACGCCTACGCGGTAACCGGCCTGTACCAGTTGTTTGCCGATCACGGCAATCCCGCTGAAAGGGCTGTCGATGTAGGAGTCGCCACTGACCAGGATGACATCCAGAACAACCCAACCGAGGGTTTGCATTTCTTCGCGCGTGGTGGGCAGATACATACGATAGTCCTTATGTGCTTTGCACGATGCCGGGTTCGCGATGGTGCAACAGATCTTCGACAATGCGATTGTTGAGAATGTGCTCGTAGAAGATGCGCTCGACGGCAGCCTCATCCACGCGGTGGTACCACACTCGATCGGGGTGAACGACCATGGTGGGGCCGTTTTCGCAGATGCTCAGGCAGCCGGACAGCCGGCATTGCACCCGGTTGGGGGCGTCGAACGAATCCAGCCCGTGTTCCGCCACCAGGCTTTCCAACCGCTCCAGCGAACGGCGCGATGTATCCGCATGGATGCAGCGCCCAAACGAGCAGATGAAGATTCGGCGGCCTGAATTGAGCATGGGTTAACAATACTCCACATGCACTTCTTTTTGCAAGTTCACCAGCTCCGCGGCGATCTGCTCGATGACGCTGCGGCGAATGGAAACATTCTTGGGCAGCAATGGGTTCTGGTAAAACGGATTGACTTTCTGCCCGACCAGGAACTGGATACTGTCAGCCAGCAGCAGCTCGCGGATGAGCAGATACGCGCCGTTGTTGTCGGCAGTCAGCAGGCTCAGATCGCCGCGGCATTCGCGCAGCATATCCAGCACGCGCGCCATGGTGATGATGCCCTCGGTGACCAGATCGATGCCGGGGATGGCACCGATGGGGGGCACATCTTCGCGCAGCGTACTCATGTCGGTGACGATTTCTTCTTTGATCATTGCCGCGACGATTTTTCCGGTGGTGCCGCCGCAAATGACTTTCTTGCCCGGAAAGTCGAGCAGCCGGTCGACGTACAGGTAATCGTGGCTTTCATCGCTGGGTGGGCCAGTGAAGATCATTAATTCGGTGCGAGTACGCGCCAAAACGCCGACGAATGTCGCATCGTCACCGGGGCGATTGTCGTACAGCTGGCGGGTTTTGGTCATGACGGCATTGACGACAGCATGGGCGGCATAAATGCGGCGGGTAAACATCTCGGAGATGTTACCGGCGATATTTTCCCGTCCCCAACCGAAATTCATGGCCCCGCCCAGTCCGGCATACAAGACGCCGTCGGTGGCCAGCCCAAGAAAATCCCCTTTTTGCAAAACGCCTTCGCTAACCTGAATGTCTTTCTTTAGAATGTGCAGTAGCGTTACCGGCAGATCGCTGATTTTCCCTTGCTTCAGGAAGAACGGAGCGGGGTTGTCGAAATTGTATACATGAAAACGACCGGTGGTGTTCTCAATATCCAAAATGGTGAAGGTGGCGTAGGCGAGTTTGCGCGGACGGTAGGTGGGCAACGTGCCGATGACGGTTTCAACCACATCCGGCAAGCCCACATCCTCGCGGAGCATGGTGAGAAGTATTTGCGAGGTGAGTGTGGCCAGGATATTGGCCTTGACACCCGAGCCCAGACCGTCGGAAAGGACGATGACAGTACGCTGCGGCGTGCGCAGGAACTTGACCTGGTCGCCGCATAGTTCTTCGCCAAAACGATTGAGGCTCTGGGAGTGGATGTCAAAAAACGTGCTCACGAATTATCCATTTCAAGCATATGCAGCAGTTTGAGCAGGCTGACTTTGGTTTCAGCGGTGGTTTCGCCCAACAGCCCGGCGATTTGCTGCGCGACAAGCATCTGGCGGTCCACCACGGCGTTGACATTCAACACCGCTTCGCGCTTGAGGCGGGTCAATTCTTCGCGCTGCTGCACCTCATGGGTCAGGTCCACCATAATACACGCCACGATGTTTTCATCCTGAATGGGGAAGGCGACCTGTTTGACCCACAGGTTGTGCTGCGGGTAGGCCACTTCGGGCTGCCGGATCTCGGAGTTTTGTTCGCGAGCGATTTCAAAAATGGAAAGGTCGCCCAAAATATCTGCTGCCGGCAGGTTGATGACCTGATTGCATACAGTGTTGAACATTTTGCAGAAAGCCGGATTGACCACCAGAATCTTCAGATCCTGATCGAGCACGATCAAACCATTGGGGTCATGTTCCCAGAGCAGCTCCCAAAGGGATTTTAAGCGGTTGGGCATTGGGTGTTTTCCTTTTGCCAGGCCTGAATGGCCGGCAGGATCTTCTGTTCAAACTGGTCGGTGATGTTGGCGGCATCCAAATCGGAGAAAAGCTGTTCGCCCAGGCGCATGGTAACGCCGTGGGTGCAATTATCCATGCAAAAAGCGCCTCTTAGTTCGACCTGGTCTTGCAGGTGGTGCTGCTGAAGGAGCTGTTGCACAATGGGCAGCACGCGGTATACACCAGATTGGTGGCAGGCGGAACCCATGCAGATAAACAAAGAAGGTTTGTCGGTCATCATTCTCTCTATAATGGGTCAATAATCTGCCCCATTATAGCGCATATCGGTTCGCCGGCAGGTAAAGTGGACAAAAAAGGGGCGGATCAACAGATCCGCCCCATGACTGTGGAGTGGCCGGGCTTGCCTTAAGGTTTGAGATATTTTTCAAACCAACCGAGGATGTGGTTAAGGCGGGCGATGCGCCGGTCGGTGCGGCCGGAGCGGGAAAGGCCGTGGAATTCATCCGGGAAGCGCACGAACTCGCTGTCGACGCCAAGGCTCTTGAGGGCCACGAAGACCTGCTCACCCTGTTCGATCGGGCAGCGTAGGTCAAATTCATTGTGGATGACCTTGGTGGGCGTGACGGCGTTTCCGATGTATTTGATTGGCGACATGTCCCAGAATTTTTCCAGATCGGCAAAGGGTTGCTTGCTGCGCAGCTCCTGCTGGAAACTCCAGTTGAAATCGCTGGAGCCCCACATGCTGATGAAGTTGCTGACGCAGCGCTGGGTAACGGCCGCTTTAAAGCGCTGGGTGTGGCCGATGATCCAGACGGTCATATAACCGCCATAGCTGCCGCCGGTGACGCCCATGCGCCCGGGGTCGATGTAGGGTTTCCGGCTGACCTGGTCGGTCCAGACCATCAGGTCGTCATAGTCGGCGCCGCCCCACGAACCCCAGATGGCGCTGGCATGCTCCTGACCGTAGCCGCGTCCGCCGCGCGGGTTGGTGAAGTAGACCACATACCCCTGGGCGGCAAAATAGTAAAACTCGTGCATGAAGAAGTTGCCGTACTGGGTGAGCGGGCCGCCGTGAATTTCCAGAATGGACGGGTACTTCTTGTTCGGGTCAAATCCGGGCGGTGTCAAAATCCAGCCTTGCAGGTCGTTGCCAGCGGCGCCCTTGTACCAAACCTCTTCGATGGCGCCCAGATCGAGCTTGCGCAGCCAGGACAGGTTGAAGTCGGTCAATTGGCGCGATTGGCCAGAGGCCATGTCGCGCACCCAGATTTGACCGGGGTCGGTGAGCGTGCCATAGAAGTAGGCCATGCGGCGCTGGGTGGAATCAAAGCTCTGCGCAGCAGCCACACCGCCTTTGTCGATCACCGTTTCCAGAGTCTGATCGGCGACCTGGATGCGGTACAGCACCGAGCTGCCGTGAATGGTCACAGGGAAGTAGATCGCCTTGCCGTCGAGCGTCCAGGTGGGCGGGATGGTTTCCGGTTCGCCCAGGTCGTTGATCGTCCAGGCGGCGATGTGCAGGTCATACTTGCCGGATAAGTTGCGCGCCGGGGCCGAACCATCCACGGGTACCACCCACAGACTGGTGTTGTCGCACGGGCGTTCTTCGCCTTCCGTGCCGTAATACGCCAGCCATTTGCCGTCTGGGGAGAAGGTGGGGGCGCCTTTGGAGCCGATCGGAGCGTCGATGCGGTGCATCTCCCCGCCTTCGGCCGGCATGACGTACAGGTCAATGCGGTCAACCATGAAATCGGGGTTTTCTGAACGGTTGGAAGTAAAGACAATCCATTTGCCGTCCGGCGACCAGCGCGGCGATTCTTCATCGAAGACCGGGTGGTCGGTCAGTTGTTTTCCTTTGCCGGTGGCGGCGTCGATGATCCAGATGTGGGTGCGTTCGTGTGGCAAGTAACCGTAACCGTCGAGCTTGTAGAAAACGCGGTCGTAATGGCGGTAGACCACGCCCAGCTTCTTCTTCTGTTCGTCATTCTGGCGTTCCAACTGCTCATCGTCCAGCTTGCGCACAGTACACAGCAGGCGCTTGCCATCCGGCGACCAGTGCATGTCGCCGATCTCGCCGTCAATGCTGGTGAGCGGGCGGGCTTCGCCGCCGGCAAAGGGGATGAGGTAGATCTGGGATTGTTTTTCTTTGTCGCCGCGGTTCGAGAAAAAGGCAATCTGCGAGCCGTCCGGTGACCAGCGCGGCGTGCTGTCGCTCTGGTCGCCATAGGTGAACTGGCGCGGCTTGCCGCTGTCGGTCGGCACAATCCACAGGTTTGAAAATTTCTTTTCAGTCTTGCGATCGACGCGGTGCAAGCTGAACACAACATGCCGGCCGTCCGGCGAGATGCGCGGGGACTTGACCAGCTCAAAACGATAGAGGTCTTCAGCGGTGAGGGTGGGTTTTTTTCCGGGCATACGAGTCTCCCTTGGTTAGGTATGGCTTTATTGTATACCCGTTTGGTGTGAGGGGGAAACCGGGGCGGCGACGATTACGTCCAATCGGGCCGGGAACATCTCGACCTTGATCCAATCGCCGTCCACGCTGATGGTTTCGCCATCCATGTGTGAGGCCAGATGCCCCTGGCGCGCGGTGATGTGGATGCTGTGGGCGCGCGTGATAGTGAAAATGGGGTCGTTGAGGTGCGCACCTTTCATGATTTTGGGAACGGTCTGCAGCGCCTTGAGTCGACCGACGGCATCGGTAATGCTCAGGTCAAAGAAACCGTCGGAGGGATCGCCCTGCGGCGCGATCATGAAACCGCCTCCCAATCGTCGGCCGTTCATGATGGAGACGAGCAGCGCGGGCTGGGTGAGAGTCTGGCCGTCATAATCCACCTGCACTACCGGGGCTTTAAAGTGGAAGAGCAGAGTTTCGATCACACCGTACAAATAGGCCAGCATTCCTGTCAGGCGGGTGCGGGCGGCGGCGAAACCAACCTCGGCGTCAAAGCCAATGCCGATGCCGTTGCCGAAATACACGCCGTTTGGGATCATTGCGCTGCTGGCGCGGCCGATGTCAATGCGTTTCAGGTGGCGGGTGGCCAGAGCAGTGCAGGCTGCCTCAAAGTCACCCGGCGCGCCGATGGAATACGCGAAATCATTGCCGCGTCCTACCGGTAAAATGCCCATCGCGACGGCTGATTTCTGGGTTTGCAGAATGCCGTTGAGCACCTCGTTGGCGGTGCCGTCCCCCCCGGCTGCCACAATCGTATCCCAACCCTGTTCCACCGCCTCGGCGGCCAGCTTGCGGGCGTGCCCAACGCCGGTGGTTTGCACCAGCTCATACTCCAGATGCAAGCGAGTCATTTCCTCGTGAATGCGCGGCAGCATATCGGCTGCGCGACCTTTTCCGGCGGTGGGGTTGAGGATGATTTTATAACGGGGCATGGGGGCTTCCAACCTTTCAATCGTAAAAGAATGGGCGGCAGCGGGGTGGTGCTCAAGCGCCGGTTGTGATGTGCAGGGATTATAGCAATAAATTGCACGAGCGGGTGAAACTGGAATGCATCTTGACGATTGGATTCTTCTAATGGGACTATAATCTAGCTTTGTTGGATTATTCTTTTCAAAAGGAAGATGGCGCATGGAAGATGTAAACCCTGAAACCGCTGTCGAAAAACCCTCATTACGCCGTTTGCCGCGCAATGTCTGGGCGGTCAGTATCACCTCCTTCCTCATGGATATTTCCAGTGAGATGGTGATTAACGTTTTACCGCTGTTCCTGTCCAACGTGCTGGGCATAAAAACCAACATCATCGGCCTGATCGAAGGCGTGGCCGAGGCGACCAGCAGTCTTCTGAAATTGTTCTCGGGCTGGCTGTCCGACCGGATCGGCGGCCGGAAATGGCTGGCGGTGGCCGGTTACGGCATGTCTGCGCTGGCCAAACCGTTCTTCCTCATCGCCAATACGTGGGGCGTGGTGGCCGGCGTGCGCTGGGCAGACCGGGTGGGCAAAGGCGTGCGCACCGCTCCTCGCGACGCACTGGTGGCGGATTCGGTCAAGAAGGAGCAACGCGGGTTTGCATTCGGTTTCCATCGCGCTTCGGATACAGCCGGGGCGATGCTGGGGTTGTTGATTGCGCTGCTGATCATCTATTTGACCCAGACCGATCCCAACCTGCTCTCCGCCAATACGTTCCGCACCATCGTGTGGGTCAGTCTGATTCCGGCGGTTTTGGCGGTAATTGCCCTGGCGGTAGGCGCGCGCGAAGTGGCGGTTAAAGGGCGGCAGGCCATGCCGAAATTTGCCTTCAAATCGCTGGGCAAGCCCTTTGTCATTTTTATGATCATTGTCGGCATCTTCGACCTGGGCAATTCGTCCGATGCCTTTTTGGTTCTGCGCGCACAAAACGCCGGTCTGTCGGTGACGGGTATTCTGGCGATGCTGGTGGTGTTCAACCTGGTGTACACCGTGATTTCGGCGCCGGCGGGTTCTCTTTCGGATCGCATTGGCCGCAAGCGTCTGATCATCGGCGGTTGGTTTGTGTACGCCCTGATTTACTTTGGATTTGCGCTGGCGCAAAACAGCACGCAGATGTTCATTCTATATGTGGTGTACGGTTTCTATTACGGCATGGCTTACGGCACTACCAAGGCGATGGTGGCCGATCTGGTGCCCGAAGCGCTGCGCGGCACAGCCTACGGCACCTACAATGCCGTGCTGGGTATTCTTGATTTTCCGGCATCGTTGATTGCCGGCATTCTTTGGCAGGGGGTGGGCGCATGGCAGGGGTTTGGACCTGCCGCGCCGTTCCTGTTCGGCGCCGGGCTGTCGTTTGTGGCGGCAGTGCTGATGATCGTGTGGATGCCGAAAGTGAAAATGGAAAGCGCCGCATAACTTAACAAAAAAAGGGCAGTCGAAAGGCTGCCCTTTTTTGATGGTACCAACGAATTAGTGCTTGCCGTCTTCGTCGTCGTCTTCGTCTTCAAAATCTTCGTCGAAATCGTCTTCTTCTTCGAAGTCAAATTCATCCTCGTCGAAGTCTCCGCCGTGGGCATGGCCGTGAGCGATTTCTTCTTCGGTGGCTTCGCGCAGATCGACAATGGTAACGTCAAAGACGAGGGTCTTGCCGGCCAACGGGTGATTGAAGTCGAGCACGATGCTGTCCTTCTTGACTTCGACGATGCGGGCTTCGAGCATTTCGCCGTCTTCATCGGTCACCTGCAGGTCCACACCCACTTCCAACGGAATTTCGGTGGGGAAATCATCGCGGGGAACTTCGGTCAGGGCTTCGGGATCAAAGGAACCGTAGGCCTCATCCGGCTGGATGGTGACGGTCTTGCTCTGGCCAATGGTCATGCCGCTGATGGCTTTTTCCAGGCCGGAGATGATCTGGCCGACGCCCTGCAAAAACTCGAGCGGCTCGTTCTTATCGGCGGAGTCGACAACCTCGCCGTTGACGGTGAGTTTGTAGGCCAAACTGACAACCATGTTGTCGGCGACTTTATTGGGTTTGTTCACGCTGTTCAAAATTAACTCCATCTAGGTTAACAGGTCCGGTATCCCGGGTGCTTGCTTAAGCGAACGGATTATAACACACGCGCGCCCAGATTCCCAATTAATCCTCACATCTGCGCTGTGTCCACCAGAAGAACAAAACGCCCTCCCGGAGAGGAGGGCGGGGATGAATGTGTTGAGGGTTAACCGGCGGCAGCCGATAACATGCGCTGGTAGGTACTGTCCAGTTCGGACATGATCTCATTACGGCGGTTGAGAATGTAGCTGCTCACAATCGCATCACTGGTGGGGTTGGGCGTGGTCTGCACGCCGATACGCAGCACCAGATCGCCCTGGCCCTGGGTGATGTGCGTAACCTTGCCTAGCATGTGCACCGGGCGGATTGAACCCGGTAATTGCGCGTCCACGGTGATCTCGTCGCCGGGTAAAAATGCATGCACCTGCTCCAGTCGGGCCGCAAATGTGAAGATGCCAATGCCCTTGGTCGAAAGATCGGCCATGGTGGCAAAGACACTGGTTTGATCATGCGTGATCTGCACACGCAGCGGCTCGCGCGGTTGAACTCGCATGTACAGACGCCGCCCGATGGTGCGGTTGGCGATGGCAAAACGGTTGAGCACCACTTCTTTGTCCGCCAGGTGCACTTCAATCGGGTAAGCGCGCACCGTGCCGTGCAGCGCGTCGATTTCGATAAAGGTACGTTTCTCCAGGGTGATGCAAACCGCCTGTTGCGGGTGCACGGTCATGGTCACGGCCTTTGGCAACAGCTTGGTGATGGTGGCGTCGTAGTTGACGGGCACACCCCGGAAACTGTTGTACAGGCGCAGGGGAGCCTGCGTTTGAAAACTGGACCAAAGCCAATCCAAAATTCGAGAATCAATGGTTTCCCCGTCCATGCGTTCCATCCTCCCTGAGTGGTACCAGGATCAACAATTCGTTAAGTGTTAATAGTGTAGCATAAACCGGCGAGGCCGATGCGCGTTGAATCCCTATAAAATCATAAAATTACATTGCGGAGTCGAACCCTCTCTTCTATACTGATGCCAAAGGTTCACACATGCATCGATGAAAGGACACCACCATGCCAGAAATTTTTGATCTACCCCCGCAAGACATTCGCGACGAGTTGGCCCGCTTGACGGCGGCGTTGGATGCGAGCATTCCGGCGCGCCAGTTGGACCGGAATTTGCTGGTCGCCACGTGGAACCTGCGCGCGTTTGGCGATTTGACGGAAAAATGGGTCTCGGAGGAAGCGGATTCCCCGCGTCGTGACCTGCAATCGCTGCTGTGCATTGAGGAAATTCTCTCCCGCTTTGATGTGATTGCCGTGCAGGAGGTGCGCGGCAACCTGAAATGCCTGCGTCATTTGCTGAAGAAGCTGGGGCCGGATTGGGCGTTCACCATGACCGATGTGACCCGCGGGAGTCAGGGCAATGATGAACGACTGGCTTTCTTGTTTGACACACGACGGGTAAACCTTTCGGGGCTGGCCTGCGAGCTGGTGCTGCCGGAAGAACTGCTGAAGCGCGTAGAGCCGGATGCTCTGAAGACCCAATTCGCGCGCACGCCGTATGCGGTCAGCTTCCGTTCCGGCGAACAGACCTTCATTCTGGTCACGCTGCATATCAAATACGGCGATCAGGCTGCCGAGCGCGTGCCGGAACTGAAGGCGATTGCCGATTGGCTGGCAGACTGGGCGAACGAGATCAACCAGTGGGGACACAACCTGATCGCGCTGGGGGATTTCAATATTGATCGCAAGAATGACGCGTTGTATCAAGCGTTCACCTCGACCGGTCTGACGATTGCAGATGACCTGTACAACCTGCCACGAACCATCTTCAGCAAATCCGGCCAGCCGGACCTGGACCATTTTTATGATCAGATCGCCTGGTTTTCAAAACCCAACGGCAAACGCCCGGCGTTGAGCCTGAAATATGAACGCGGCGGCAATTTCGACTTTTTAAAAGCGGGATTAACCAATCGAAACCTGAGCAAGGCCCAGGTTTCGTGGATGATTTCGGATCACTACCCGTTGTGGGTGGAGTTTCGAACGCGGGACTAGGGCGCCGCGGCCAGATCGCAATTGGCCACGGGATCACTGAAGAAGAGCAGGTCCCAGGCCCGCATGAATGGCTCAAAACTCAAATCCGTGCGCAGGTGATCGGGCAGCACCTGTGACCAGCGTACACGCCCGGCCAACTGGGGGCCGTCCCCGGTTGGGATGGTCTGGCATAAGGACTGCATGAGGCTTGCGGCATCCACCCCGGAGGTTTTCCTGGAGGGTTTCCCGGTTGTGAACCAGCCGGAGAAGGTCTTCAAGCCGTCATTGTCCACAGCGATGTAGCCGTCCAGTTGCAGTTGGTAGCGTTCGGCGACCGCCTGCAGGTAGATTTGCGGGGGGATGGCGGAGGTGGGCGCCGGCCAGGCAGGCAGGGCCGTGGAGTCACCGCTGTCCAGCGGCAGGGGCATCAGCATCAATTGGGGTGGATCGGATTGGTAGAAAAAGGCAGCCCACAGGTCCATCACCTGCGGAGTCGCGCTTTCCAGTTGATCCACATGAACAATCAGGAGGTTGGTCTGATTTTGCGAGCGCTGCACCGATTCGGGGGCTGTGGCGGCGTTCGCCGTCCATTCGCCTGGAATCAAAGTGGGGCCAATGGTGGCCCCAAGGACTGCCCCAACAAGGAAGAGAACGCCGGCAAAAACGAGGATCAGTCTGTTCATGGCTTCCTGTTTGACTGAGCAAGGCTACCGTTGGATGCGCTGGACGTGTTGAGCGACATGGCACGCAGAAGATCCACAAATGGGTGAACTTTTTGACCATCCAGTAGCATAGAGTCGGATGTCGACGCGTCTGCAGCGGGGTTCAGGTTCTGGATGAAAACCACACCAATGTATAACTGCGAGCGGGCTTGCAGGAGGGCACGCGCCAGCCAGTCGGCTTGTGCAGCGGACTCGCTGAATTTCTTGTCGTCCCCGGTAATTTTCCCCGTTGGCGCGTTCAGGCGGGTGATCCACAACAGGCCGGATGTGTGCCCGTTGTCGAGCATCATTGCGCGCATATCTTCATAATGGCGCAGCGCACGCGGGTCACCGGACGGCGGTTTGAGCGGTTCGCCGGTGGTATTGCTCAGGCGCAGGCTGATGACGCTGACGCTGCTGCGAGCTCCGGCATCGTACAGTCCCTGCAGGAATTTCAAATCGTTCATCCCGGACGTGGAATCCGGCGCCAGCGGGGTGAGTCCGCCGGCAACCAGCAACGCCGAAGAGCCGGATGTCGCCAGCTGTTTTTGTACGGTCTCGAACAGGCGCAGGTATTGTTTGGGCGACGGATTGGCTCCCCAACTATTTTTCAGGTTGGCGCCGGGGAAGAGTTCGATGGCATGCAGCGAGCCGGCATAACGTTGCGTTAATGCCACCGCCAGGTCGGCGGTTTTGGCCGCATCCGGACCTTTGGAGGTGCTGGCCCAGTCCGGCGCGCGATTGATGCTGATCATCACCGCCAAACCGTTTTGAGACGCCAGCGCGATGGCTGAATCGAGCCTGGTCCAGTCGGGCGCTCTGCCGGCTTTGGGCTGCAGCTCGTTCCAGGAAATCGGGATGGATATCCAATCCAGTTTCAGGTTGCCCGCCAATTTCAACCCATCGGATAGGTTGGCGCCGTTCAGGCGCAAGGTGGCGCCCACCCCAAATTCAGGGGAGCCCGGCACGCCGCGTGCCGCTGCCGCCGGATAAACAGCCGTCAGACAGAAGAGCAGCGCCCAGACCCAAATGAGGATTTGCTTGGTGAGTTTGTTCATGGCGGTATTAGACCAGCGCGACGAGGATGGAAACGATCATGCCGGCGAGCACACCCGCCAGCCCGGAGAGCGCCAGCACCCCCCAATATCGGCGTTGAAATCCTTCGGCGCGCAACTGGTAGGCGGAGCGCACCAGCACGCGCAATGTGGTGGAATGTTTCATCGCCGGGGTGGCGACATCCCAGAAAATCAATTCCATGCGCCGCGAGAGGTTGAGAATCATGATCGACTCCTGTGGACCGGATTACCGGGAGGTGGTGATCTTGGCGATTTTCCCGTTGGAGGAAACCACCACGCGCACGGTGCGGCTGATCACTTTTCCATCCGGTGCCGTGCCTTTGCCTTCAAAGATCAGCAGGGAGGAATCCGCGGTTTGCGGTTTGACCTTGGGACGGCTGCCTTTTACGTCCGGGAATTGGGCGTAGATTTGCCGGCAAATGGCGGAGAGGGTGCGATCGTCCATGGGGTGTCCTTTCAGCGCACACGCCGGCGTAAAAATGCCGGTAAATCCAGATCGGTTTGCGGCGCGCCGACCATTTCCATTTCTGCAGTCTGGGGGCGGGCGGGAGCCGGTGCGGCCGATGGTGCGGCCGTGGGCACGGATTGGCGGTGTTTGAGCGCGGACGCGTCCACCGGGGTGGCCGCCAGGCCGGTGATGATCAGGATGACCTGGACGCGGTCGTCCATGTTGGGGTCGTTAATCACGCCGGGGATGATCTCGGCTTTGCAACCGGTCTTTTCCTGCAGCACATTGAGCGCTTCGGCTACTTCCACGAAGGTCAGGTCGTTGCCGCCGGTGAAGTTGGCCAGAATGGTGGTGGCGTTCTCCACGGGGATGGATTCGAGCATGGGGTGGTGCAGCGCGCGTTCAATGGCCTGCAGCGCCTTGCCTTCGCCCTGACCCTGACCGATGGCCAGCAGCGAACCGCCGCCGCGGTGCATCACCTCGCGAATGTGGGCGAAGTCGATGTTGATCATACCGGTCTGGGTGATCAGCTCGGAAATGCCCTGAATCCCCTGCCGCAACACATCATCTGCCATGCGAAACGCCAGGTCGAGGGTCAAGTCGCGCGGGGCCACAGCCAGCAGGCGGTCGTTGGGCACAGTGATGAGCGTATCGGTGTACTGACGCAGTTTGGCCAAACCCTCACGCGCGTTTTGCTGGCGGCGGCCCATTTCAAATGAAAACGGTGTGGAGACGATGGCCACCACCACAGCGCCGACCGAGCGGGCGATGCGCGCCGCCACCGGAATGGAGCCGGTGCCGGTGCCGCCGCCCATGCCGGCGGTGAGAAAGACCATGTCCGCGCCTTTCAAGGCGGCTGCAAGGGTCGAAATACTCTCTTCAGCGGCGGCTTCGCCCACGGTGGGGTTGCCGCCTGCGCCCAGGCCGCGTGTCGCGCGCGGGCCGAGCTGGATTTTTGTGGATGCCAGGCAGGTGCGCAGGGTTTGAGCGTCGGTGTTGGCGGCGATGAACTCGACGCCGGACAGACCCAACTCGATCATACGGTTGATGGCGTTTTGACCGCCGCCGCCCAGCCCAAGGACTTTCAGCACAGGCATGCGGGCCGACAGGGGGGTATGTTCAATCGGTTTCATGGGCATGGTCATATTTTGCATGGCTCACCTCTCTGCCAGAGTTGATGCAATAGTTGTGCCATCTCCCTCGATTCGCTCGACCTCGCAGCCCGATCCACGCAGCGAAGCGAGCAGTTCATCGGGGAAGACGTCGGTTCCGCCGATCACGGTGATGTGTTCCGCCTGGGCGGCCTCTTCGACCGAGAAACCCACGGTGGGGCGGTATTTCTTGATGAACGGCCGCACCAATTCGAGATGCCAATCGGAAATGCCCCATTCGTACGAGGGCAGCAACAGGTAATGCGAAATGTTGTGAGCTGTGGAATGAACTGCAGCCGAGTGCGCCTGCGGGGCCTGAGTGGTGGCCTGTTGGATGGCTTCCACGACAGGCAAGCGACTGCCGTCCGGTTGGAACCAGGCATGCCGTGAATGGGGGCTGTCGGCGGCAGTGGTCAACAGCCAAAAAGCGCCACACAGCAGTGATGCCGGCAGTTCGGCCGGTGCGCCTTCCACCGGCATGCCGCCGTTGAGCAGTCGCACAATGGCGGTAGATGTCTGGGCGTCGCACGGGCGCGCATCGGCGGCCAGAGTGGTTTCCAACCCGGTTTCCAGCATCAGTATGGGTAGGTCGCGCTGCAGCACGGCGCGGGCAACAGCCTGATACCAATCGAAAATGCAAAAACCGCGCTGATCCTGCTCCTCGGCGGCGGTGAAGTACGGACGGGCAGAGGGCCAGCGTTCAGGGCCGCCTTCACCCCAGTTGAGCGGGTGGCCGTGGGTGGCACCGCAGGCAGAAAGGACCAGTTTTTCCAGCACGACAGTCTGGCCGCGGCGTTCCAGCGAAACCAGTGCCGCGCGCAAAAAGGCTGTGTCCCAGTAATCGCCGCCGGGCTCCAGAATGGGGAAGACCGGCGTCAAGCCGGCTTGCGCGGCCAGGCTTGCCAGCGGCAGCCAGCGGTCGATGAAGCGTTCCACAAGGTCGGCTTGCGCCCAACCCGATTCCGGCCAGGACTTGCGCACATTGGGGCGTTGATAGAACAGGACATGGCGCACGCCCCAATTGGCGTATGCTTGCAGGATGGGTTGCAGATCGGCAGGGTTGGGTGGCGTGGCAAGGCGCGTGGTGAATTGAATGACCGGCGTGATGCCTTTGCGCAGCAGCGCGCTGATGAAGCGCTCCGGCACGGCACGGTTGGTTTGCGACAGCAGCACCAACCAGCCCACTCGCAGTGATTCCAACGCGGGAAGCCACTGTTCCAGGTCTTTATCGGTATAATGAAGGGTGTCGGGATAATAATGCAAACCGAAACGGTTGAGTGTGGGCGCTTTGGATTCTTCCATCGGTCTTTTCACCTTTGTTCATAGATTCGACGGTGCCCCCAGGGCAAGTTAACAGGAATGTAGCAAGAATTATGCCAGACCACAAAAAGCGGCTTCCTCTGCTATAATTTGGACGATGATTCTGGTCACCGGCGGCACAGGTTTCGTGGGACGAGTGGTGGTGCGCCATCTGGCAGAGATGGGACTGCCGGTGCGCCTGCTGCTGCGCCCGTCCAGGCAATCTCCCAAACTGCCATTGG
>DAOUGY010000188.1:0-3868 GCA_034428975.1 Anaerolineaceae bacterium
TATTACCTGAATTACCAGAATCGCCGCGCGGACTATCTGGCGGCCTGGTGGGATGTGGTCAACTGGCAGGAAGCGGAACACCGCTATCTGGCAGCTTTATAACTACTTCACTACAAATTCCTGGAGGAAACATGGCTCACGTAATTACCAGCTTGTGTTTGCGCGATGGCGGTTGCGCCACGGTCTGCCCGGTTGAGTGCATTGTGCCCGGCAAGCCGGTTGACCAGTATCCGTGGTACTACATCGACCCCGATACCTGCATCGACTGCGGCGCCTGCGTGCCCGAATGCCCCTGGGCGGCCATCTTCCCCGAAGATGAAGTCCCCGCGGCCTACAAAGCCAAGGGCGGCGAATTCCTCTCCATGCCGGTTGGCACGGCCGGGTTCGACACCGTTTATGACGGCAAGAATCACGACGGCGATGCCGTGCACCTGACCGCCACCCGTGTTCTGGCAGCAGGCGATGTCGTGGACCTGACCCCGGATATCGCAACCAATGCCGCCTTCTTCGCCGAAGGCCCCGGCTACAGCGCAGCCAAGTAGGGTCGTCGAAAGAGATAAACAACGATGGGCGGGTCATACGACCCGCCCACGTCATCATTTAAAGATCAACGTAGCGCCATATTGATTTTCGTCGGGCACTGGAGGTGAAGCATGACCGCAGCGTCTTCCGACACCCGTGTCGAACGGGATTCCCTGGGTGAGGTGCAGGTACCGCTCAACGCGTTGTACGGGGCTCAAACCCAACGCGCGGTGCTGAATTTTCCCATCTCCGGGTTGAAACCCTGGCCGGCCTTTGTGGATTCGATTGTCGCCGTCAAGCGCTGCGCCGCCCAGGTCAACGCCGATTTGCACCTGCTCAAACCGGATTACGCTCGGGCGATCGTTCAGGCCGCCGATGAAATCCTGGCCGGATACTGGCGCGATCAATTCGTGGTCGATCCCTTCCAGGCCGGCGCGGGCACCAGCCACAACATGAACGCCAATGAGGTGCTGGCCAACCGCGCCACCCAACTGCTTGGCGGCCGGGTAGGCGAATACATCGTACATCCCAACGATCATGTCAACATGGGGCAGTCGACCAACGATGTCATCCCCACCGCCATTCGCCTTGGCTGTCTGAGTCGTTTGGATGAATTGGATCATGCGATAAGTGGACTGGCCCAGGCTTTGCGTGAAAAAGCCGTGGAGTTTGACAGGATCGTCAAATCCGGACGCACCCACTTGCAAGATGCCGTTCCGGTACGATTGGGCCAGGAATTTGGCGCGTATGCGCGCGCCGTGGAACGCGACGCCGAACGCGTCCAGCGTGCAGCCGAAGGGCTGCGCCGCCTGGGCATCGGCGGCACCGCCACCGGATCCGGCCTGAACGCCCACCCGGAATATCACGCCCGCATGGTGACCGCGCTGCGCGCGTGTACCGGCTTGACTCTGTACGAATCCGACGATCTCTTTGAGTCCATGCAATCCATGGCCGACATGGTTGATTTCTCGGCCGCGCTGCGCACGCTGGCGCTCACGCTGGTGCGTATCGCCAATGATCTGCGCCTGCTGGCATCCGGGCCGTCCACCGGATTGGATGAAATTCGCCTGCCGGCTGTTCAACCCGGTTCCAGCATCATGCCGGGCAAAGTCAACCCTGTGCTGGCCGAAATGCTGGACATGGCCATGTTTCATGTGGTCGGCTGCGATACCACCGTCAGCCTGGCGGCCCAGGCCGGGCAATTGGAATTGAACGTAATGATGCCGATCATAGCGCACAACCTGTTCGAGGCCATGCAGGTGACCATCGGCGCGATCAATGCCTTCACCCAGCGCTGCGTGCGCGGCATCACTGCCAACGCATCCCAGGCGCAGGCCTGGCTGGAGCGCAACACCATCGTCATCACCGCGCTCAACCCGCTCCTCGGCTACACCGCCGGCGCCATGCTGGTCAAAGAGGCTCTGGAACGCGGCCTGACCATCCGGGAGGTGGCCGTGGAAAAGGCCCGCCAGGGTGGCCTGCACAATCGCAGCACCGGCGAGCCTTTATCGGTGGAAGAAGTTGAATCCACCCTGATGGATTTGCGCCGCCTGACCGACGGCGGCATCTTCGGCAGCGGGGGCGGTGGTTAGGCTTTTTGCTGCCCGTACAGCGCGGCTCCGACAATGCCTGCCTGATTGAGCAACCGTGCGGCAACCATTGGCGTACGGATCTCAATCAGCGGCAGGAATTTGTCCGCTTCTTTGGAGACGCCGCCGCCGATCACGAACAGATCCGGCCAGAACAGGTTCTCCAGCTCGGTGAAATATTCTGTCAGGCGCTTGCTCCAGCCCTTCCAGGAAAGCTCCTTGCGTTTGCGCGCCGCATCCGACGCGCGCCACTCGGCATCCTTGCCGCGAATTTTCAAATGCCCGAATTCCAGGTTGGGCACCAATTGTCCATCCACAAATAGAGCCGTCCCGATCCCCGTTCCCAGCGTGACCATCATGATCACCTTGCCGGGGTGTTCGCGTCCGACCCCAAATTTCATCTCCGCCAGGCCGGCCGCATCGGCGTCATTGACGGTGTGAAAACGCAGCCCGGTTTTCCCGCTGAAGAGCGCATCCACATCCGTACCGATCCAGCTTTCATGGATGTTCCCCGCCGTCCACGCCACACCGTGGCGGATCACCGCCGGGAAACCGCAGCCCACGTCGCCCGAAACATCAAAGCGCTTGACAATTTCGGCGACCACGTCGGCCACATCTTCCGGTTTGGCCTGTTCCGGCGTCGCCATACGAATCCGTTCGCCAATCAGTTCGCCGCGGGTATCATCCACCAGCGCCGCCTTAATGCCCGATCCGCCAATATCCACTCCCAGAATCATCATTGCACACCTCCTGGCAACCGATCACGGACAGGTTTTCGCTGCGTGTTCCTCAAACGTCCGGGAAAAGGTATGGTAACCCGTGTTCCCGCATTCCGCGCGAAAATAGAAATACTCGCCAAAATCCGCCGCCGGATCGGCAACGGCCCGCAGCGCCGCCATACCGGGGTTGCAGATCGGTCCGGCGGGCAATCCGGGAACGACATATGTATTATACGGTGAGTTGACCGCCAAATCGACCTGAGTGAGTGGATTCTTCCACCAGCTTTTTTGTTGCGCGATATAACCCAACGCATATTGCGCGGTTGGATCGCTGTCCAGTTTCATTCCAACGGCCAGGCGGTTGAAAAAAACTGCTGCCACTTTGGGTTTCTCATCATCCATCACGGCTTCGCGCTGCACCATCGACGCCAAAATCACCGCCTGGTGCAGACTCAGCCCGCGCTGCTCAAAAGCGATGCGCAAATCATCGGTCACTTCCTCGTCGAAGCGCTGTACGAACATCTCCACCAATTGCCGGGCATTGACCTGGCGGCTGATTTCATATTTCCCCGGCATCAGGTACCCTTCCAGGCTGGTGGAGGCTTGCAGTTTTGCCGGCAGGTCGATGCGCTCCGGGTTGCGGACGATCTGCATGAATTCATCCGGCGTGACGGCCAATCCAGATGTGGGCAGCGCTTCGGCCAGCTCCTCCGCACGCCAGCCCGGCAAAACGAAGAATGTCACCGTCTCTGGCGTGGCGTCCAACAAATCGTTGGTGATTTCCAGAGCATTTTTGCCCGGGTCCAACAGGTAATCACCAGCCTGAATGCGCGTGTCCTGGGCCGAATACACCAGATATTTGCGGAACAAATCCGCGTCGCGGATAACTCCCAACTTGGCCAGCCGCATGCTGATCGAACCGACCGACTCCCCTGACTCCACGGTAAACGGCACAGGCACCGACCCCGGCGCCGCCGCTTTCAACAAGTTTTCGCGTCCCAGATAGAGCTGCACAGTGTACAGCCAGCGCGTGTTGGT
>DAOUGY010000189.1:0-20055 GCA_034428975.1 Anaerolineaceae bacterium
GCGTTCATTTCGAACAAGGTGCGGGTTTCCTGCTCCGCCGGGGTGACCTGGATCAGGCGGGCTGCACCGGCCGGATCAAAGACCAGCTCCATCGGACGCGCTGAAGTGGTGCGCGGACTACCTTTTTCAAATATGGAAATGCCCAGTTGTTTCTGGCCATCGTACGAGGCTTTAACCGCCAATCGACAAACCGGTGCGGCGGTGGGATACGGCGTTCCGCGCTGCACAATGACGCGGTAGTCATACGTACCGGTCTGTGGATCAATGTAGCGGATGGCGTAATCGTGCTGGATGTGATCGTAAAAATCCACGCCGGCGGCAAATGCGGCTGCACCGCGGGCGACGGCATCCAATGGATGATCCATGAGCACCCGCTCTTTGCCGAAGAACTGGCGCAACGCACGCTGTACGGCAGGGATCTGGCTGCTGCCGCCGACCATCAGCACCGATTGTAGATTATCTTCGCTGTAGCCGCGTTCGCGGGCGCTGTTGAGTGCGGAGCGCAGCACATGGTTGATTTCGGTGAACAGGTCGTGCTCGTCCAGCACTTGATCGAACTCGGCACGGGTGAAGGTCGCTGAAAGCAAAGCGCCCGTATCTGGATTGAGAACGGAAAGATCGGCGTTTTCCTGCACCGAAAGCTGCTCTTTGACCCGTTCGCATTCGACCAGCAGGGCATTGCTCAGCCGGCGGATGTCCTCATCGCTGTCCTGGCGGCGATTTTGGCGCAAAATGGTTTCAAACAGCCATTGGTCGATGCTGCTTCCTCCGATGTCGCGCCCGGCTTTGCCTAAAACGCGACAGCGCCTACCGGAATGGACGTTGAAGTCCTGCTCCACCAGAATGACCGAGGCATGCATCGTTCCGCCGCCAAAATCAAAAATCAAAAAGACGCTGCCGGGCTGAATGTGAGCGCCGTAGCCGAGGGCCGCGGCGGAAGGCTCATCGATCAAGCGAAAGCGGCGAATGCCGGCGTCTTCGGCCACCGAGGTGAGCCAGTCTTCGTAATGTTCGTAGGCTTCGACTGGCGCGCTAAAGGCCACTTCCTCGTCCTGCAATCCCACCTGACCGACGGCAAATCGCAGCACGGCGGAAAGAAAATCGGCGCCGGCGGATTGCGGGGTCAGGTCGCGGCCATCCAAACGGAAACGCATCGGGGTGCGATTGCTGATGTAGCGTTTCATCCAGCGAAATGTGCGCTCGGAGGAATACAAACCCTGCTGCATCACCTGGCTGCCGATCCAGCGGCGATTGTCGGCGGTGTAATGGATGAGGGATGGGATCACCGCCACCGATTCACTACCTTGACGGTACAGGCGGCCAAAATCGGGGATGAACACCGGGCGGCCTTCGCGGGCTGATTCGTCCCACAGGGCAACGACCGTGTTCGAGGTGCCAAAATCCACCGCCAGGCGGCCGCTCATGCGTTCTCCGCATCGGCCGCTTCCACGGCGGCTTTGAGGAGAATCCGACCCTGCCAGGCAATCCCAGGAAAGCGAATGCGCACAGCCTGCCCATCCCGCATTGCGACGCTTGCGTTCATCGGCGCATGGTGGTTGGCATTATAGGAAGCGCTTTCACCCGCTGCATGGAGGATTTGCATGCCGGCATTTTCGAGCACGCGCACCAGTCGGCGCGATACCGTCAGCACATCGGCGGCCTGAAGTGGTTTATTCTGTGCATCCACCAACCAGGCCTGGGTGAGCAGTTGCGAAACAGGAGATGCCGCCTGCTGCATGAACTCCTCAAGGTGGGCATTCAGTTCGGCGGCGGCGCGGTCCTGCCCGTCGGCCTGGATACGTTGATTGTCCGCATGCAAGCGATCGATGGTTTGTTCGAGCGATTGAACTTCCATCTCCAATTCTCGGATGCGGGTCTGCAAAGCAAGATGTTCATCGGCGGAAAATGAAGATTGCGGACGGGAGAAGATTCTTTGGAAGATCGAGGGCATGTTATTCCACCACAATATCAAATTGGCCGGGTTGGATGGATAAAATTTCGCTGACCTGAACATCGTACTGGAAACGATGATGCAGGGCCGTTTCCATGTATTGCAGCGCAGCGCAGATGGTCTCCGGAACCCCTTCCAATGCAGCCAGCGAAGCGGCCATTTGCGCAGTTTGGGGTGAACCGGATGCCAGCGGGCGGTCCAGCAGCTCAGGTAGATCGTGAGCGCGCAAATCCCATAATACCAGACTGTCATCCCGGTGACCAGTCGCCAGGAATCGTTGGTCAGGGGAGAGGTGCATGGAGGTGAGCGGGGACGGGATTGGACTGGCCACCTTGCCGACATGGATCAGATCGGGGTGGGAGAAGAAATGCACAACGCCGTCCGCACCGGCTGTGAGGTACTGTGCAGCGGTAGAGCGGTAGGCGATATCCACAACACGAGCGGCGTGGGTTGTGACTCGCTCACCCGTTTCAGAGAAATGGCCGCGGCGAGCGTTAAACCGCAACACCTGGCCGTTGGCTTGCCCGACGAGCAATCCGGCGCCATCCGGAGTGAAACAGGCGCACTGGGCGACCGAGGCTTCGATCCGTTTTCGTGATGAGCGGCGCATGTCGATCTGGCCGATTGGTTCGAGCGAAGGGAGGGCATACAGACGGATGCGATGATCGAGCAAGGCGAATTGGTCTCCGGTGGGGGAAATGCCTGCGGCGCGCGGCCAGTTGATTGTTTTGATCTGCCGGAGCGGCACTCCGTCGGCTACTGTCCAAAGCTCCAGGCTGCCATCGCGTGCGGCCACCAGCAAAGCGCCATTCGGTAGGGGCTGAATCGCTGTGACTGAAGCCGGGTAGGCGGTCAACCGGCGTAAAGCGGAGATTACGCCGGCATACACTGCGCAAGGCGCAGGCGGGCGGCCGCGTTCACCGCACACCAACTGGTTGGACGGCATGAATGCCACACGGCCGATGGAGTGATCGAAGCCGGATAGGGTATTCTGGATGCGTCCTTGCTGGTAATCCCAAATCACCACTTTGCGCGCGCCGGTTCCAATCGCCAGCCAGGGATGGACCGGGGAGAAAGCCAAGTCATTGACCCGGCCATGCACTTTCAGGCGCGCACCGACCAGAGCGGGAGGGAGTGGCTTTAAGGCCGCAGCCAATGCCATCCCATGGAATTTTTCAGCGAGCTGCACCAGGCGAGTGAAAACGGCGGCGTCTGACGGACGATCTGGCGTCCAACCGGCAGAGTGTAGTTTTTGGACGATCTGGGCACTGTCGGCTAATCGCAATTGGAAGCATAGATCCCACAAGCGCGGCCAATCCCGGCTGTGTTCCAGGGTGCGCAGTAACACCGAAGTTTCCAGTGGGGTGAGAGACACCACCCCATTTCGTGTATCCAATGGCGCCAAAATATCCAACACCTGCGTGCGACCGGTCTTTTGAATGTGGCGGGCAATACGCTGGCGCATGTCCGGTGCTGCGTCGGCATAAGCCGCGCGCATCAAGCGGTGGTCAAAATCGAGGGCATCGTACTGGTCCCACTGGTCCGAAAGAAAGAAAAAGAGGGCACGATCTTCCGGCGCTTCAGGCAAGTAACGACACGAGCGGGCGATTTCAAAGGCGGCGGCGGCATCCCGTTCCACGGCCTGACGGCACACTTCAGCCTGACTTTCGGGGTGTGTCAATTGAGAGAGGGCCTGGCGAGCGCGTAGGGCGATTTCACGGTCGGCGTCCTGCAGGGCATCCAATAAAAAGGGGACTTCTTCGGGCCGGCAATTCGCCATCTCGTGGATGGCATTGTTCATCAGTGCGGTTAATGTGCGTGCCAGACCCGGTGCCGAGGTGATATAGCGCGCCTGGAGGAGGGTGCGAGTGAGCTCCGGTGAACGGGTGTTCACCCAGGCCTGGCAGAACGCATCGATCGCGTCCGGGTTCTGAAGCAACGGCAGGCATACGGCTGCCTGTTGCGCAATGATCGGGTCGGGATCGCTGCAGGCGGCGATCAAGGCGGGGATGAGCGCCGCATCCGCGTGCAGGAGGTGTTCCGGGTGACCGAACTTGAGCGCCCAAAGCGTGACTACGTCTGGATTGCCTTCCGGCTGATATCCGCGGGCGGCAATCAAGGCTTCCACCTGGGGGTCACGGGTTCGGGCCCACCAGGCGCACAGGGCATGGATCAGGGCCTTTTGTTGAAGGGAAGCCAATGCCGCGTGGGCACGGGCACGAACGGCGGCATTGGCATCGGTGAGGGCATTTATCAAGGCGGGTATAGCCGCCGGGCCGCACTTTTCCACTTGCGATTGGGGTGAGTCAAGCCATAACAGACTGACGACACGTACTTCAACCGGTTGGGAGGCCGGCAGTCCCCAGGTTTGCAGCAGGGTGGTGAGAGCGGGCGAACGCTTTGCCAACCAAGATTGCCAGAAGACATCGCAGGCCGGGGCAGGCGGAGGGGTTTCCAGCCAGGGTTGGAAAAACCGCGGTATTTCGGAAGTGTCCGCGGCTGCCAACGCTTTGGCCAGTGCAGCGGCTGCTGTAGAGCTGCCTTCCGCCGTCAGGCGCGCCAACTGCCGCCCTGCAAGAAAATTGTTCAGCGAATCCAATAATGGAATGCTGCTCTCGTACAGCCGGACCCAAAAGCGGGCGTTATCCCGGCGCTGCGTGGTGGAAGTAGGACGGCGGGCCATGGGACGGAAGGCGGCGTTTAGCTGTGCGGGCGCAAGTCAAGTTGAATGTTGACGAATTGATCTGCCGCTTCTTCTTTTTCGCGGAACGAGGCGGATTGGGCGCGTCCTTCACGTAGCCAGGAACGTAGCGCATGGATTGTCTCGCGCTGCGAAATGGACAGGGGCACCGTGCGTTTGAGCGATGCCAGCACATCCTGGGTGGTGAATTCGCGCTGGTGATCGTTAAATCCGATGTACATGGCATCCAAAACGGCCTGCTCGATTTCTGCGCCGACATATCCTTCCGCCGCGGTGGCGATTTGATCCACGGCAAAATCAACCGGGATGCGTCCGCGTTTACGCAAATGAACCTGCACAATTTCGCGGCGTTCCTCCAGGGTGGGTAGATCGAGGAAGAAGATTTCGTCGAACCGGCCTTTGCGCAGCAATTCCGGCGGCAGAGCGGAGATATCATTGGCGGTGGCCACCACAAAGCAGGGCGCGGTTTTTTCCTGCATCCAGGTCAGAATGGCGCCAAACACGCGCGTGGAAGTACCGCTGTCCAATCCGCCGTGGGCGAGACCTTTTTCGATTTCATCGATCCACACAATGCACGGAGCAACGGTTTCCGCCAACAATAATGCGCGACGCACGCGCTCTTCGGATTCACCGACCAGGCTTCCGTAAAGCGCGCCGACATCCAGGCGCAGCAAGGGCAGCCGCCAAAGCCCGCCGATCATTTTGGCGGTCAGGCTTTTGCCGGTGCCAGGGATGCCAATGAGCGCGATTCCTTTGGGTGCAGGCAGGCCGTAGGCACGAGCTTCTTGTGAAAAGGCGCGTTCACGCAGACGCAACCAATCCTTGAGTACACCCAGACCGCCGACATCGTCCGGCGTTTCGGTGACGGGGTGAAATTCCAACGCTTCCGATTCGCGAATGATTTGCTTCTTTTCTTCCGTGACCAGGTCAATGTCGCGGTCGTCGAGGATGCCATCGGAGACGATGGCCTTGGCGAATACACGCTGCGCCTGTGCGGCGGAGAGACCCAGGGCGGCTTGAACCAGTTTTTCACGGCCAAGTGGGGTGAGATTGACTCGCACACCGGGAGTTTGCGTCAGACGCTTGAGCACCTCGTCCAGTTCGTCGTTGACGGGCAGCGGAAATTCCACCAATACGGTCTCATCGCGAAGTTCATTCGGAATCTGATTGGTGTGCGTGAGGATGAGGATCGACTTTTTGGTAAATTTCAGGTGTTGGGCCAGGCTGCGCAGCTTGCGTTTGATCTGCGGGTTGCCCCAGGCCTCATGGAAGTCTTTCAGAATGTAAAGTGCGCTGGTGGCATTGTCGGCCTTGTCGATCTGCTCCAGAGCCGTGAGCGGATCACGCGCAACCGGCGCGGCCGTTGTAGAGGGTGTAACCCATTGAAAGCCATCGGCCATGTCCCACGCCAGACATACTCGCTGGCTGCGCTCACAAACCATTTCAATGGTCTGCAACGCGCGTTCTTCCTCCGGCGTCACCAGGACAATTAATGTAAACCGCGCGCGCAGGTAGGTATCCAGCTGCTCTTCAAATTTCATATTCGCCCTTCTCCGGTTGCGATTGATTCAAGCGAGTCCAAATCTCCTGGGTCAAACGTTTGGCGGTTGGCGTGGCAGCCAGACCGCCCTGGGCGGTTTCGCGGAAACGCGCGTCCATGCGGTCGCCGATGCGCTGCATAGCGTCGATCACTTCGTCCGCCGGGATCGGGCTGCGCACGCCGGCCAGCGCCAGATCAGCCGCCAGCATGGCGTTGGCCACCCCTGCTGCATTGCGGCTGATGCAGGGTACTTCCACCAACCCGGCTACCGGGTCGCACACCAACCCGAGCATGTTCTGCAGGGCGATGGCGACAGCCTGGGAGGATTGATCGGGACTACCGCCCATCAATTCGGTGGCGGCGCCGGCCGCCATGGCGGCAGCTGAACCGACTTCGGCCTGACAGCCGCCGGCGGCGCCGGAGACGTGCGCGCGGCGCATGATCACTCCGCCGATTCCACCGGCGGTGAGCAAAGCGTTGATCATCGAGCGATCCGAAAATGCGTAGGCATCCCGCAGGGTCAGCAGCACGGCGGGCAGCACACCAGCCGATCCGGCGGTGGGGGTGGCGACGATGCAATGCATGCCAGCATTCAATTCACCGACAGACATGGCGCGCGCGACGGCACGGCTCATTACGGGGCCGGTGAGCGGTTCCACCGAGGTATCCAGCCAGCGGGTGAAGCGATAGGCATTGCCGGATGCCATGCCGCTGATGGTCTGAACGGGCTGTTTCAGACCTTTACGGGTGGCGGACTTCATCACATCCAGACGGGCCTTCATTTTCTTTAGGATGTCTTCGCGAGAAAGTCCGCTGGCTTCCATTTCCGCCTGCAAAATGACGGTATGTATGGGCAGATCGTTTGCCGCAGCTTGTTCGAGAATGTCTTGAATGGATCGGAACATGGTTACTCTTCCAGGCGGTTGATTTTCCGCACCCAGTGCATCCAGGGCAGTGAATGGATAATGCGCACCAGCGATTCCGGGATGGTCTGGTCGGTTTCGATGACCATCATGGCGCTGCCGCCGCGCTGATCGCGCTCTACGCGCAGGTAGGCCACGTTGATCGATTTGGCGCGCAGCCAGCCGGTGACGGTGTTGACGGTGCCGGGTTGGTCGCCGGCGATGATGATGAGGGTGTCGAGCTCGCCGGTAAACCGGACCGGATAATCCTGCACCGAGGTGACTTCGATCAGCCCGCCACCCACCGACGCGCCGGTCATGGTGATTTCTTCTTTCTTGCCTCGCAGAGTGAGACGCGCCGAGTTGGGGTGCTCATCTTCGCCCAAATCGACGGGGTGGATTTCGAATTGCATACCATCCAGGATGGCCTGGTCGAAACTGGTGTTGATGCGCTCATCGGAAGGCGCCATGCCCAGTAGGCCGGCGACCAGGGCGCGGTCGGTGCCGTGTCCTTTGCCGGTATCCGCAAACGATCCGTGCAATTCAATTCGTGCAAATTGAGGAGTTTCAGCCAACAATGCGCGACCGACCAGGCCAAGACGCACCGCACCGGCGGTGTGTGAACTGGACGGGCCCACCATGATGGGGCCAATGACATCAAATACAGATATGGAACGCGGGCCTTTCATAATCTTCCTGTCTCGTTAATCAGAACGGTGGCGTTGCGGTGCAAGCCAACCCGTGATGGGTAAGGAATTAATCCGTGGTAATCCGAAAAGGGCTGTTAATCGATTGATTATAGCACGCGTTGGGACAGGTGGTGACATTCGTCAAAGCGAAGCGTGACAGGGGCGAAGTGACCTTTCCGGACGGCCTGTTTATAATAAACATGACCTCAAGGATTGAGAAAGCCTCATTTTTGATTTGGACACATCCAGGAGAAAACCCGAAAATGGCGACTTTATCCCCCGAACAAATCCGCGAAGCCCATCGCTTGCTGGCGGAATATCCGTATGAATTGCGCCCGGTCCAGCGCGGTTATGCAAACCGCACGCTGCACATTGATTTGAGTGAAAACCGGATTATGGAGAAGCCGGTATCTGCATCGATGAAAGAGATCTTCACAGGCGGGCGCGGTTATTGTCTATGGCTGTTGTGGAATGCGATCACACCGCAGACAAAATGGAACGACCCGGATAATGCTTTCGTGGTGGCCGGCGGCCCCATCGGCGGTATTACGGCCTACCCCGGCTCGGGTAAGTGCACCGTTGTGACGCTTTCGCCGTTGACGAAATCGGTGATCGATAGCAACAGCGGCGGTTATTTTGGTCCGTACCTGAAGTATGCCGGTTTTGATGCCTTGGAAGTGACCGGCAAAGCGGATAAAGATGTGATCATCTTTATTGATGGCGACACCGGCAAGGTGTCGATCGAAGAAGCGCCGCTGGAGGCCATTGACACTCACCTGGTCAACCGCCAGTTGACCGAAATGTACGGCGCAAACGAAAAAGAGATGCGCGGGATTTCGGTGATCTCGGCCGGGCAGGCCGCCGACCATATCCCGATGTGCGGGGTGAATGTGAGCTATTACGACCCGCGGCGCAAGGAAGTGCGCATCAAGCAGGCGGCACGCGGCGGTGCCGGTACAGTACTGCGCGATAAGAAAATCAAGGGCATTGTGGTCAAATATTCGACTATCAGCGGGGACAGCAACGGCGTTGCCAACATGGAGCTGATCCGCAAGGCCGGACAGCGCATTAATAAAGAAATCAGCGACTTTGACGCCTCGCAGAATGATATGCGCGGCACCGGCACGCCGTATCTGGTTGAAATTATGAATAAGTTTGACCTGCTGCCCACCCAGAACTACCGGTTTGGCGGCGATCCGGGGCATGTGGGCATCAGCGGCGAAGTGTTCAAACCGCAGTATGACCGCAAGGGCCCGGACGGTTGCTGGATGGGCTGCACTCTGGCGTGCGCGCACGGCATCAACGATTATGTTCTACGCACCGGCCCCTACAAAGGCCAGCATGTGTTCGTTGACGGCCCGGAATATGAAACGTTGGGAGCGATGGCCTCGAACTGCAGCATCTGGGAAGCCTGCTGGGTGCTGGAGATGAATTTCTACGCCGATACATACGGCATCGATTCCATTTCGCTGGGCAATTCCTTTGCGTTTGCGATGGAGTGCTGGGAATATGGGATTTTGAATGCCGATCGGACCGGCGGGATCGATTTGACCTGGGGCAACGCTGAAGCGGTGATGGAACTGATTCACCAGATGGCGCGCGGTGAAGGATTCGGCATGGTGATTGGCCAGGGCGTGCGATATATGAAGAATTATTTCGCCGATCAGGGCTGGGGCGATCGGCAGTTGCTGCACGATATGGGCATGGAAGTGAAGGGCATGGAAATTTCGGAGTACATGTCCAAGGAATCGCTGGCCCAGCAGGGCGGGTACGCGCTGGCTTCCAAAGGCGCGCAGCATGACGAGGCCTGGCTGATCTTCATGGAGATGGTGCATAAGCAGCTGCCCACGTTTGAACACAAAGCCGAAGCGCTGTTCTACTTCCCTGTGTTCC
This sequence comes from Anaerolineaceae bacterium, assembly GCA_034428975.1. Lineage (GTDB taxonomy): Bacteria > Chloroflexota > Anaerolineae > Anaerolineales > Anaerolineaceae > DAOUGY01. Next base: position 9,677 of record DAOUGY010000189.1, read on the forward strand.
GCACCTGGTTCAGCCTGCACGGCCTGTGTAAATTGCCGTGGAATGACATCATCCCGGTCAGCAACAAGACGGCTAAAGAGCCGGCCAAGGTGCCCGAGCATGTGGAAAACTACACCTGGCTGCTGGAAGGTGTGACTGGTGAACCGGCAACGATTGAAACGATTCTGCTGCAATCGGAACGGGTGTACCAGTTCCAGCGCGTTTTCAACCTGCGCATGGGCTTTGGCACGCGTGAACATGATTACCCTCCGTACCGCGCCATGGGTCCGGTGACGTTGGTGGAATATGAATCGCGCGCCGAGCGTTATGACAAGCAACTGCGCGAGGAAATTGGCATCAACCCGGATGGATTGACAACAGAAGAAAAGATCGCCGCCGTACGCAAGTATCGCCAGGATCGCTATGAGCAACTGGTGGACGCGGTGTACAAGCGCCGTGGTTGGACGCCGAACGGCATTCCAACAGAAGAGACTGTGCGACGCCTGGGGATTGACTTCCCCGAGGTGGTCGAGCTGGTGCGGCAACACGGCGGGTAAGGAATATCCAGGGTCATTCCACCCCGGGGGTTAATCACTCACGCCCCCGGGGTTTTTCATGTTGGGAGAACAACCATGAGGGTATTTGTTACTGGGGGGACCGGTTTCATCGGAAAGCACCTGGTGCGGCGATTGACCGCCGATGGGCATGATGTAGTATGCCTGGCGCGCTCAACCAGTGATTTGAGCGCCATGCGCGAGGCTGGTGCGCGCATTGTGCATGGCGATGTGCGCGATGCCAATGCGATTGCAGAAGGCATGACGGGTTGCGACCGGGTGGTACACCTGGCCAATCTATATGAAATGTGGCTGCCGGATTGGCGCGAGATGGACCGGGTGAATGTGGACGGAACGCGCTGCGTGATGCAGGTGGCGATTCAACACGGTGTACAGCGGGTGGTGTATCTATCCACCGTGGCAGTATATGGTCGACCGGCCGATTGGCCGTTTTGCGAAACCAGCGCACGCGGCGAAGCATTGTTCAGCCATTATGCACGGTCCAAGCAGAAAGCCGAGGTTGTGTGCCAGGATTTCCAGGCGCAAGGTTTGCCAATGGTCATGCTCTACCCTGGGATTGTACTGGGCGCCGGGGATGATAAAGCCAGTGGTCAATATATTAAGGATATTTTGGGAAAACGAGTGCCTTCGACTATTTTTCATCAATCGATCGAGACCTACGTGTATGTTGGGGATGTGGTTGAAGCGATTGTGCAGGCTTGCGTGCGAGATTCGGTAGCCGGGCAAGGTTATCTGGTAGGCAAGCACGCAATAACCGGACGGGATTATGCGCGCTTGATTGCCGAAAGGAGCGGAGTGAGATTGCCCTGGTTTCACTTCCCCGATTGGGCGGTGATTGCAGCGTCTTACCTTTTCACAGCGCTGGCTCAGATCACGCATCTTCCGCCGGCGTGGGGGTTGTCCATTGACGCCGCCCGAACCTTGAAGAACGGATTCTATTTTGACGGATCGCGAGCCGAACGCGAATTGGGGCTTCAGTACACGCCCATCGGAGTAGCTCTTCTTGAGGCCATCCGGTCCTATCGCGAGTAGCAAGACGAGTTGACCGAGGAAAACAAACCGGCGGACAGGAGTGCATTCATTCCTGCCCGCCGGTTCTGGATCTGTGGATCTTATGGGTAGGTGGTTTGGATGCCGCGCGCGTTCAGCAAGGCGCGAACGTCGTCGATGGTACCCTTGTACGGTCCGGGGACTTCCTGCTTGAGGGTGGTAATGGCGCCGGCCCATTGACAGGCTTCAGCCGGGCTGACCCGTTGGCGCAGGGTGATGTACGTGGAAAAGCAGGTGTCGCCGCGCCCAGTGCGACCGGCCAGGGAGCGAGGGGTGAAAGGCGCAAAGTGGAATTCACCGCCGGCAAAAACCGTCACACCGGACGATTGGGTTAGGACAATCTCCTGTGGGCCGAATGCCGCCAGTTTGCGCGCCGCGACGGCCAGGTCGTTCTCACCGGTAAGGTGCTGGGCTTCGGCGTGATCGACCTTAAGATAGGTGACATGGCGCAGGCCTTCGGCCATCTGCTCCCAGGGTTTAAAGATCAGATCATCGCCCTCCGGCACGCGCACAAATCCCTGTACATCCAGCCCCAGAGGGGCGCGGGATGCCAGGTTTTTAAGTAGCGGTAGGTCGACTTCTCCAGCGATGATCGAGGCGATAGTGATGACGCGGGCCGGTATATCGGGGATCTCAGCGGGGGTCATCGTCCCGGCGAAACCGATGAGTTTGCAGACACGCGTTTCCATGTTGGTGGATTGGTAATAATTGGCAATACCAGAAGTGGCCGCAGCAGCATGGGCGTAGACGTCGATGCCTTCCTCGCGCATTTCCTCCAGCCGCGGGAAGTCATCCGGATGCAGACGGGTGGCTACCGCGACGCGAAAGCCCAGCCGATGAATCGCAAAACTACCGTAATAAACGCCGCCGCCCGAGGCGGTTTCGGAAACGCCGTCGACGATCAGTTCATCTTTGGCAAAGTGACCCACCATCAAAAGATCGAGAGCTTCGGTGTGTGCTGTCATGGGATTTTCCTCTAGGCCGCCGGCAGTACGTGGATGCATTCGGTGGCCAACTCAATGCCGACGGCTGCGCCTTCGGGGAAGATGGTCATGCGAGTGGGGTCGGTTTCGACAGCGGAAACGAGGGAGCCATTTACCTCAATGTCATAATCGATCAAATTGCCGAGGAAAGAAGCACGGCGCACGATTCCGGGCAGGTCGCTCTGCGCGCGCACGCGCACCATTTCCGGGCGGACTATGAGCGTGATCGGAGTGCCTGCCGGTTGCGGCTCGCGTACATCCACCAGGGTCAAATCGCGTCCGGCAAAATGGACACGCATGGCACCATCCGTACCGCCCAGCGACTTGGCATCGAGGAAATTGGCGCGTCCAATGAAATCGGCGACGAAACGGGTGCGCGGGTAACGGTAAATTTCCTGCGGCGGGCCGACTTGCTCGATGATACCCTGATTCATGACCACCACGCGATCGGACAGGGTCATGGCTTCCACTTGATCATGGGTGACGTACACGCTGGTGATTCCAATGTCGCGCTGAATACGGCGAATTTCGGTGCGCATTTGCTCGCGCAGTTTGGCATCCAGGTTGGAAAGCGGTTCATCCATCAGCAGCACTTTGGGTTCCATCACTAAAGCGCGTGCCAGGGCGACGCGCTGCTGCTGACCACCGGAAAGCTGGTTGGGAGCGCGATTTTCGTAACCGGTCAGTTGAACCAGTTCCAATACCCGACCGACGCGTTTTTTAACATCTTCTTTGGCCACATGGCGAACGTTCAGGCCGTATGCAATGTTTTCGTACACATTCAGGTGCGGGAAAATGGCATAACTCTGAAACACCATGGACATATCGCGCTTGTTGGGCGGCAACATGTTGATTTCTTGCCCGTCCAGCCGGATGGAGCCTGCCGTGGGGAATTCAAAACCGGCGATCATGCGTAGGGTGGTGGTCTTTCCGCAGCCCGAAGGTCCGAGCAGCGTGACCAGTTCGCCTTTTTCGATCTCCAAATCGATGTGATTAACCGCGGCTACTTCACCAACGCCGCCGCGAGCCGCAAATACCTTAACGATATCTTTCAGTGAGAGATACATGATTCCTCCAATCGGGTTTTCAAGCGCCGAGGCTCAAATCGATATCACCCCGGCCGCCCAGCGCCTTGTTGGTGATGAGGTACAAAATTCCGATGGCAATCAGGACAAAGACGATGATTACCGTGGAGTAGGCTGCCGCAATGCTAACCCCGCCCTGTTCCCATTCGGACAAAATCGAAGCGGTGACAATGCGCCAGCGCGCTGTGACGAGGAAAATGATGGCAGACAGGCTGGTCATATGGCGGGTAAAGCTGAAGATCAGGCCGGAAAGCAAGGCCGGAGTGATGAGTGGGAGCGTGACCTTGCGGAATGTGACCTGCGAATCCGCGCCCAGAATGTTGGAGGCTTCCTCGATGGATGGGTCAATCTGCTGGAGAGCAGCCACACCGGCGCGCACCGACGCGGGCAGGGAGCGAACGATGTATGCCAGAATGATAATGTACGGGCTGCCAGCCAGCAGCAGCGGCGTACCCAGGAAGTTGAAGGCACAAGCTGCCGCGAGGGCAACAACGGCCAGCGGAACCCGAAATCTTCCTTTGAGGCTGGAGACAAGGATTACGCTGATGAATGCCAACCCGATGGCCATCAAAATGGGCGGAGGTTGGAAAAAGACCTTAATGTGGTCGGAGAACTGGAAAATGGCATTGCTGCCAAATCCTGGAGGCAGGGAACGACTGAATGTGGCAACCGGGGTGGCGACGAACTCGATCAGATTGTACAGGGCCAGATACACACCCAGGCCAAGGAAGCCAAACCCCGCCAGTCGCTGACGGAGCGCAATCAGGCAGAGTAAGCCAATGACGATCAAGATGGCTGCCAGGATGTAATAGAAGGCTTCCGCGATGAGTAGATCTCCCAGATAACGCAGTGCCAGACCCAGAGTGGTGCCAACTGCCAGGATAATCAGGCGCTCACGGGTGGTGCGGCCGACCTGCTGGGTGAAGAGCAAGGCGACCAGTGCATATACGATGATCACCACAACCATGGAGGGGGAATTGAACGCCAGTACATAACCAATGCCCAGAATGGTGCCGGGGACAGCGCCGCCCAGGTTGGAGCCGAAATCAAGCACTTCTTTGCCGCTGAATTTCTTGCGTACGACGAGAAAAGCAATGACCATGCCGAACAATGCGGCCAGCGGCGTGGCAAAGGCGGAAAGGAATGTGGTATCCAGGATGGCTTCCACACCGCGGGTAAGCATCAGGTTCCACCAACGCAGCGAGGGCGAGAAATCGACCCCCCAGGACGTGCTGAATGAACCGTAAATGATGGTGGCATAGAGCGTCACGATCACGGCACAGGTGACGTAGACCAGTGCGTTGACCACAAAACGAATTCGGCCGTCTTTTTCGGTGATGCGGCCGCCGGTGGGCTTGCCAGTTACGGATATGTAGGAGCGGCGATTGACGTAGTAGCGCTGAAGCATGAAGATGACCAGGGTTGGGAGCAGCAATACTACGGCCAGAGCGGAAGCTTTTTGGTAGTCAAATTCGCCGATGACCGCCAGGAAGATTTGGGCGGAAAGGACGGTAACATTGCCGGAGATGAAGAGCGGGTTGCCCAAATCGGCCAGGGATTCGACAAACAAAAGCAAAAAGGCGCCGGCGATGCCGGGGATGAGCAAAGGTAGAGTGACCGTACGGAACAGGTGGAAGCGACCGGCGCCGAGCGACTCGGCGGCTTCTTCCATGGATGCATCGACGCGCTCCAACATGGCGCGCAGAATGAGGTACGAGGCGGAGAAGAAGGTGATGATCTGTACAAAAACCAGGCCATCCATGCCGTAGATGTCATTCATTCCGGTTTGAAAATGAATGCCGAGCAACCCTTTGGTGATGAGACCGGAGCGGCCCAGTAAAAGGATGGTGGACAAGGCAATGGCAAAGGGCGGTGAAACGGTGGGCACCAGCGCCAGAAGATGCACAAAGCGCTTGCCGGGAATGTTGCAGCGCACCACGGCAAACGCAAATAAAAAGCCCAGGATCGTCCCACCCGTGGCGGTGAGCAGCCCCATGATCAGGGTGTCGCGGAAGATCTGGCGGGAGAGCGGCCCGTAAAAATCGTCGAAGTAGCGGGCGAAATACTGAAGATCGAGGTTGCCGCCTTTATCGATGAAACCGGTGTACGTGGCCTCAATAAGCGGGTAAAAGATAAACACGAATAAAAAAATCACCGCCAACAGCAAGCTCATGAAGAGGACCGGATCGCGCGACAGAAGTGAAAATTCCTTGTAGCGACGGACGAGTCCAGAATACCATTGACGCGTCGGGGGTGTGTTTGTCTTTTCGGTAAATTCCATGACAACCTCTCAATAGAAAATCAGGGGCAAGAACCATTTCTTGCCCCCGATTTTGGCGTTATGAGACTTACTGCTTGAGGTTTTCCGCGTTGGCGATTTCGTTGGTGAACTTCTCAACAAAGGCTTTCTTGTTCTTGCCAGCCCACTGGAAATCGTAGTTGATCAGGTTGACCTGGAGCAGCTCGGGGTGCGACAGCTCAACACCGCCGACGGTGGGGGCCTGGTAAGCCTTGTACTTGGGGCCAAGCGCCTGGGCTTCAGCCGTCAACGCCCAATCGAACCACAGGCGGGCGGCCTGCGGGTGCTTGGCGCTCTTCACAATGGCCATGCCGCCGATTTCATAGCCGGTGCCTTCTTTGGGGAAGGTCAGGACCAGCGGCATTTTGTTGTTGTCGATCTCGTTGACGATGTCGTGCGAGAAGACAATGGCCACAGCGGCTTCGCCCTGTCCAACGAATTTGGCCGGCGCAGCGCCGCTCTTGGTGTACTGAGCGATTTGACCGGCATAGGCTTTCAGATATTCCCAACCGGCCTGTTCGCCGCGGATCTGCAGCACAGTGGCCAAGGCGGTGTAGGACGTGCCGGAGGTGGAGGGGTGCGCGACCATGATCTGACCCTTGAATTCGGGCTTGAGGAGATCGTCCCATGATTCAGGGGCTTTGGCTTCGGGGTGTTCTTTCAGCCAGTTGGTGTTGGTGGCAAAGCCCAACGTCCCGACGTACACACCGGCCCAGAAGTTTTCGGGATCTTTGTAGAGTTCCGGCTTGAGCAGGTTCTTCATGTTGGGGGAATCGTAGGCTTCGAGCACACCGGCTTCCTTGGCGGCAACGAAGGAGTCGATCGGGCCACCCCACCAAATATCAAAAGTCGGGTTGTCTTTTTCAGCCTGCAGGCGGGCCAAAGCTTCACCGGCGCTCATGCGAACATAATTGACGGTGATGTTGTATTTGGCTTCAAATTCCTGCTTCATGCCCTGGCACCATTCTTCCTGCGGGGTGCACAGAACATTTAATTCTTTGTCGGTCACCTCAGTAGCGGCGGCGGTTTTGCATCCCGCAAGGACACCAGCCAGGAGGACGAGCAACATTACAACCGAAAACCAGCGATACGAACGCATTTCTCAACTCTCCTTTCTATGGGTAGGGCGAACAGGGAATGGTTGGCGAATTGCGAATAGGCGCGGGGTTAGGGTTTACCGGGGAGGATGTTGGAAGCGCTACCCAGCAATGCCGCCGTTACCTGTTAACTTTATATTCAGAAAAAACCGAAAGTCAAGTGAGAATGGTAACCAAACCCACGTGCAGCCCAAGAAGGGGCGCTGTCGCTTTGTGGGTATAGCTTGGTGACCGTGGATTGCGGTATAATGACGATGCATGGAAAAACATGTTCCTATAGTGGAATCAAGGAGGTGGACTGAATATTTCGGGGAGATCCAGCGCATGGCCTGAATCAATCAGGTGACGAGGATGAGGGTTCCCTGCCGCAGGGCAGGGTTAACCGGCGCCGCCGGGAAAATCGAGAGATCAGCGGAAGCCCTCCAGATGGACACCCATCTGCATCTCCCAAAATCAAAACCAAACGACCTATGATATGCGCCGGCATTGTTTTGCCGGTGCCGTACGGTATACCCTGTGGACGGCATATATCGCTGCCACCGGGAACGAGATCACACTGGAGGAACCCCTGATGTGCGGGATTGTTGGTTACATTGGCGAAAAGAATGCCACCCCGATCATTTTGAATGGTTTGCGCAAGCTGGAATACCGCGGATATGATTCGGCCGGGTTGGCCGTGCTGGATCAAGGGAAGATCGAAGTGCGTCGCGAAGCCGGAAAGCTTGACCGGCTGTCGGGATTGGTCGATTCACAACCTGTGTCGGGCAGCATTGGAATTGGACACACACGCTGGGCGACGCACGGCGTGCCCACAGCACGCAACGCCCATCCGCATGTGGGCGCGACCGGTGAGGTGGTGCTGGTGCATAACGGTATTGTGGAAAACTACCTTGAGTTGCGCGAAGAATTGATCGCCGAAGGCGCGCATTTCAACTCGGATACGGATACCGAAACAATCGTTCACCTGGTGGAGCGTCACCTGGCGATTGAAAAAGACCTGGTGAAAGCTGTTCGGAAAACCCTGGCTCACCTGAAAGGCGCGCATGGGATCGTGGTGATGTCCTCACGTGAACCCGATAAAATCATTGCTGCGCGGATCGGCAATGCCGGCGGTGTGGTGATTGGCCTGGGCGAAGGCGAGATGTATGTGGCGTCGGATATACCGGCGATCCTCGAACATACCCACAAAGTGATCTTCCTAGAATCGCAGCAGATGGCGGTGGTGACACGTGACGGCGTGGACGTCACCCATCAAGATGGACGACCGGTCAAACCGCAGGTGCATACGGTTGCCTGGGATCCGATTTCGGCAGAAAAAGGCGAATATCGCCACTTCATGCAGAAAGAAATTCACGAGCAGGTGCGGGCGTTGACCGACACTCTGGCAGGGCGGGTGGATTTTGATGCCGGAAAGATTCGTTTGCCGCAATTGAACCTAACCGAGGAGAATGCGCGCACGATCAACAAGATTTTCATTACGGCCTGCGGCACGGCGGCACACGCTGGCATGGTGGGCAAGATTTTAATCGAACGTATCGCGCGTATCCCGGTGCAAGTGGAAATTGCCTCAGAATTCAGGTACAGTGATCCGATTATTGGAAAGAACGACGTTGTGCTGGCGATCAGCCAATCGGGTGAGACGGCGGACACTCTGGCGGCGATGGACGAAGGACGACAGCGCGGCGCGCGGTTGTGGTCGATTGTGAATGCCATCGGCTCGCAAGCGATGCGCGTAGCCGATGGTTATATCTCCATGCAAACTGGGCCTGAGATCGGCGTGGCGTCCACCAAAGCGTTTACCGCGCCGCTGGTGGATCTGTACATGTTGGCGGTATTGCTGGCTGATTTGCGCGGCACTTTGAAACCGGAACAGAGGCGGAAATACATCAGCGATTTGCTGCTTGTGCCGGACCTGGTGGGGCGCTGCCTGGATCGGGAGAACGAAGTGGTTGAGGTGGCGCACGCTTTGAAAGAATCGCGCAACGCGCTGTATCTTGGGCGTGGCATCAACATGCCGATTGCTTATGAAGGCGCGCTCAAGCTCAAAGAAATTTCGTATATTCACGCAGAAGCCTATCCCGCTGGCGAAATGAAGCACGGCCCGATTGCGCTGGTGGACAAAGACATGCCGGTGATTGCCATCGCGCCGGTTGATCCGTGGTATGAAAAAATGATCAGCCAGATCGAGCAGGCACGCGCGCGCGGCGGTCCTGTGGCAGTGGTGGCGACCGAGGGGGATACCCGGGTTCCAGATTTAACGGAACACGTTTTCTGGGTGCCAGAAACGCCGTGGATGCTCAGCCCGGTGGTGACGGTCATCCCGCTGCAAATGTTAGCGTATCACATCGCTTCACTGCGTGGATTGGATGTGGACCAGCCGCGCAATCTGGCAAAAAGTGTCACCGTCGAATAAAACCCCGCAGGCGCGCTGTCGAAAGGCAGCGCGCTTCTCATTTAACAACTTGAAAAGCAGAAAAAAAGTTCTATAATACAGATATCCATTAGGGAGGGATGTTATGAACGCGACGTATTCATTTATTCACCAGGCTGAACAGCTTGTGATGGTGGTTCGGCAGATCACCACGGTGCAAAAACTGCCCGAATGCATTGGTCAGTGCATTATGCACATTGCGCAATACCTGGATGAGATGGGCGAGCCGCCGGCCGGAGCACCTTTCGTGGCATATCACAACATGGATATGGAAGCGTTGGACGTGGAAATCGGTTTCCCGGTTGCCCGTGCCCTGGTGGGACGGGAGGGCATTCAGCCGGGGATGATCGCCGAGTGCGACGCGGCCACATGCCTGTACACGGGAAGCTACCCGAACATGGCACCGGCATACGAGGAACTAAACCGCCGGGTGGTGGAGAAAGGCCGCGAGGCGACGGGGGTTGCGTATGAGTTTTACCTCAACTCTCCCGCGGAGGTACCGTCGGAAGCACTGCAAACACTCATTTTCTTCCCGCTGAAATGAAAACAACGGACCTCCCAGGAGTTGGGGGGCCCGAATTTTAGCGGTTCAACCAGCGTTCGAGGCCAGGCGGCGGTTCAAACCCCTCCAGCGCGGTCCATAATTCTGCGGGTAAAGTCGCCGCACAATACAATCCGCGATGTTCTGGGTAAATAAACCCCTCGCGGCAGGCGTTTTCTACCATTTCAATCAGCGGGTTGAAATAGCCGCGTGTGTTGAGCAACCCAACAGGCTTGGAATGAATGCCGATTTGCGCCCAGGTGAGCGTTTCAAACAATTCGTCGAAGGTGCCGTACCCGCCGGGTAAGGCGATAAAAGCATCGGTCAGTTGACTCATGC
>DAOUGY010000190.1:0-1649 GCA_034428975.1 Anaerolineaceae bacterium
TGCCAAAGATGGAAAGAACTCGAAGTGATGGCATAATGAATTCCTTTTCTTCTGCAAGGCGCGGTAATTCGCCCCGTTTTTGCCGGAGATTATTTCCGCACGCCAATTTTAAACACGCGGAAGCCCAGCCCCTGCCAGGCCTCAGCCGGCCAGCCGTTGACCGTATCCACGATCACGCGCGCCGGGGTGAGCTGCGCCGCCACTTCCGGTTGCAACTCGCGCAGTGGGGCATGCCCCACCAGCAGCAGCAGCGCGTCGGCCTCGGCGATGGCCTCGGCCAGCGTCGGCACGATGTTCAGGCCGTCGATGCGCGCGTCTGTCTTGTACGGTTCATAGGCCTTCACCACAGCGCCGGCTTTTTGCAGCAGGTGCGCCGCCTCAACGGCCGGGCTCTCGCGCAGATCGTCCACGTCGGGCTTGTAGGAAAGCCCCAGGGCGGCGATGGTCTTGCCTTCCAGTTGGCCGCCCAGTGCGCGCCGCACCAGTTCCACCACGTAATGCGGCTGGCCGTCGTTCACTTTGCGCGCCGTGGCAATCAACGGGGTCAGATCGGGCGCGGCTTCCACCAGGAACCACGGATCGACGCTGATGCAGTGGCCGCCCACGCCAGGGCCAGGGTTGAGGATGCGCACACGCGGGTGGCGGTTGGCAATGGCGATCGTTTCCCAGATATCCACGCCAAAGCGGTCGGCCAGGCGCGAAAATTCGTTGGCGATGGCGATGTTGACATCGCGGTAGGTGTTCTCCATCAGCTTGACCATCTCGGCTGTGGTTGCGTCCGTCAGGATGATCTCGCCCTTGACGAAGGTGGCGTACAGGTCGCGGCCGGCTTCCGCCGAGACGCGGTCCACGCCGCCGATCACGCGCGCGTTTTCGATCAGTTCGCGCAAAATCTGCCCGGGCAGCACGCGCTCGGGTGAATAAGCCAGGTGAAAATCGACGCCGGCCTTCAGCCCGGATTTTTCCAGGATGGGCGCGACAATATCCAGCGTGGTGCGCGGTGGCGAGGTCGATTCGAGCACCACCAGGTTGCCGCGTTGCAGCACCGGCACAATTGACTCGGTCGCTGATTTGACATAGTCCAGATCAGCGCGCTTGTCGCCGTAGAACGGCGTCGGCACGGCGATGACGAAGGCATCGGCGGCGTCGGGCTTCTGGCGGATGGCGAGGTGCCCGGATTTGAGCGCCGCCTGAACCAGCGTGCGCAGCCCGGGTTCGTAAATGTGCAATTCGCCGTTTTGCAACCCGGCGACGATGTGCGGGTTCACGTCCACGCCGGTCACCTGCAAACCAGCCGTGGCAAAGGTGCTGGCCGTGGGCAGGCCAATATAGCCCAGCCCGATGACGCAAATTTTATTGAATTTCACAGGCGCTCCTTGCGAATCTATTTCCACTCCCGTTTTTTCACGGAGCGAATGGTTATTATCTCATAACTGTCCGGGGTTGCGTAGACTTCAAATTCGGCATGGTCCGTGCAACCTGTTTTCTGCCAATCCATCCGACTTGCCTCCATTTTAAGGCCGTGATACACTTTTAACGTGCCCAAACAGATTCTCGTTGCCAGCCCACATCTTGCCTTTGGTGAATTGCTGCGCCTCAGCCTCGAGGAAAGCGGCCAGTACCGCGTGCGCCTGGCGCAAACCAGCGCC
>DAOUGY010000191.1:0-3264 GCA_034428975.1 Anaerolineaceae bacterium
TTCCGGGGTGATGGAGCAAATTCTCGAAGCGCTCAAACGGGAAAAACTGGTGGAAGTGCGCACGTCGCAGGCCGGGTTTGGTGAAGGCGCGTATATTTACGCCATCACCGCCGGGGGCATTGCCCGCGCTCGCGAAGCGCTGGAGCGCAGCCAGTACGCCGGTCCGGCGCCCGTGCCGCTGGAAGTGTACAATGATTCCATTCGCCGCCAGAGCCGCGGCCGCATGGTGGTGACCAACCGTCTGATGCGCCAGGTGCTTTCGCAAGTGGTGCTGAACGACAAGACATTCCAGCGTTTAGGCCCGGCGGTCAATTCCGGCACGTCCATTTTCATCTACGGCCCACCCGGCAACGGCAAAACCTCCATTGCGCGCGCCATCGGCAATCTGATCCTGACGCAGAACATGTACATCCCGTACGCCATTTACATCGACGGGCACGTCATGAAGCTGTACGATTCGGTTAACCATCAAATTGCCCCGGACGAAAATGAAACGACTCCCAATTCCGGCTCACTGCGCTCGGGTAACCGCCGGGATCCGCGCTGGGTGCGCGTTCGCCGGCCGTTCATCGTCGTCGGCGGCGAGCTGACCCTGGCCGGGCTGGACCTGGTGTTTGACGACACCCTCAAATATTACGAAGCGCCCTATCAGGTCAAGGCCAACGGTGGCATTTTCCTGATCGACGATTTTGGGCGGCAGCAGGTGCGTCCGCGCGACCTGCTGAACCGCTGGATTGTTCCGCTGGAAAACCGCATTGACTACCTTTCGCTGCACACCGGCCGCAAAATTGAGGTGCCGTTCGATGTGCTGGTGATGTTTTCGACCAACCTGCCACCCAAAGAACTGGTGGATGAGGCCTTTTTGCGACGGTTGCGCCACAAGATTGAAATCGGTGACCCGACCTTTGAGGACTATCGTGAAATCTTCATGCGCGTGGCGACGGCCAAGGGCGTGACGTACAACGACGAAGGCCTGGCCTACCTGCTGCAGGAGTGGTACATCAAGCGCAATCGCAAGCTGCGCGCGTCCCATCCGCGTGACCTGTGCGATCAGATCCTGGACATTGCCCGCTACATGGCGGTGGAACCGCAAATGACCAAAGAGCTGCTCGACCGCGCCGCCGAATCGTACTTTGTGGAGCTGTAAGCGTGATGGTCGACCTGCCCCACCCGCTGATTTTGGCACACCGCGGCGCTTCGGCGCGCGCGCCTGAAAACACGCTGGTGGCGTTTGCGCTAGCCCGCGCGGAAGGCGCGCACGGCGTTGAGTTAGACGCCAAATTGAGCGCAGACGGGCAGGTTGTGGTGATACACGACTCCACGCTGGATCGCACCACCGACGGGCACGGGCGAGTCAACGCCAGAAATTTGGTGGTGCTGCGCGAATTGGACGCCGGAACGCGATTTGCGCCGCAGTTTCGCGGCGAACGCATCCCCTTGCTGGATGAGGTGCTGGAGACACTCGGCCCGGACCTGTGGGTGAACATTGAGTTGACCAATTACACCAGCCCCACCGATGCGCTTGTGGAACGCGTCGCGCGGGTTGTGACGCGCCATGCCGCGCTGGAGCGGGTGATCTTTTCCTCGTTTTTGGCCGGCAATTTACGGCGCGTGCGGCGCTTGCTGCCCGATGCGCTGACCGCCATGCTGGCCTGGAAGGGCTGGGCCGGTTTTTTGGCGCGCGGCAAGCCCGGTCAACGGGTGGCTCCGCGCATTCTGCACCCCCACATCAGCGATACATCCGAAGCGTTGATCATCGCGGCGCACCGCCGCGGACAACGCGTGCATGCGTGGACGGTGAACCAACCCGACGATATGCGCCGCCTGCTGGATTGGGGCGTGGACGGATTAATCACTGACGACCCGGCGCTGGCGTTGTCCCTGGTTCAGGAGCGCGCATGATCCCTGATGAATGGCTGGATCAGGCGGTGGAACGGGTTCGCGGTCGGGTGCTGCGCACCCCGCTGACCTATGATCCGGATCTGGATGTGTATTTTAAGTGGGAAAACCACCAGACCACCGGCTCGTTCAAGCTGCGCGGGGCGATGAATAAAATTCTGGCGCTGACTTCCTACGAGTTGGAACGGGGGCTGGCAGCGGCCTCGGCGGGCAATCACGGCCAGGGCGTGGCTTTGGCCGCGCAGGCGGTCGACGCGCATGTGACTGTATTTGCATCGGAGCACGCCGTGCCCAACAAGCTGGCGGCGATGCGCGCGCTGGGCGCCGAAGTCCGGCTGGTGCCGGGCGGTTACAGCGAGGCGGAAGCCGCCGGGCTGCGTTTTTCGCAGGAGAGCGGCGCGACCTGGTTATCGCCGTATAACGATGGGTTGGTGATCGCCGGGCAGGCCACGCTGGGTGTGGAGCTGCTGGACGATCGGATCGGGCGCGAGGTGAACGCCTGGGTGGTTCCGGTGGGCGGTGGTGGGCTGATCGCCGGGCTGGGGGCCGCCCTGCGCCGCACATCGCCGCGCCCGCGCCTGATTGGGGTGCAATCCGAGGCGTCGGCCTATTTCCACAGCCTTTTTCACAACGGCAGTCAGGCCGGGGTGGTGGAGGTCGACAGCCTGGCGGATGGATTGTCTGGCGCGGTTGAAGAGGGTTCCATCACCATACCGCTGGTGCGCCGGTCGGTGGATGATATCCGCCTGGTGAGCGAGGTCGAAATTTCCCGCGCCATTGCCTGCGCCTGGACGCGCTACGGCGAGCGCATCGAAGGCTCGGCGGCAGTCGCGTTGGCGGGTGTGCTGTTCGGGCATGTGGCCGAACGCCCCGCGCTGGTGGTGGTGAGCGGCGGCAACATCCCCGATGCGTTGTTTGAAGCGGCGCTGAAAACGGGTGGGTGCGCATGAGACGATTGTTGACGGCCTGGGTGATGTTGATCAGTCTGCTGGCGGCGCTGCTGCCGCCTGCGGCGGTTCAGGCCGCGCCGGCCGGTCAGAGCGGCACGCCCGAGGCGCGCGCGCAAGCCATGCTGGCGGATCTGACGCCGGAAGAACGCGTGGGACAGTTGTTTGTGGTCACCTTCAAGGGACAATCGCTGCGCGCCGATTCACAGATTTATGACCTGCTGGTCAACCATTCGATCGGCGGGGTGGTGCTCAAAGCTGCCAACGATAATTTCAATCAGTCCGAAACCCCGCTGCAGGATGTGCAGGCTCTTAACCGCGCGCTGCAAAACGCCGCGTACGACGCGGTGCAGGCCCAGGCATCCGATCCGGCGGCCACCGGAACGAATGCCCGCCATTATATTCCACTGTTCATCGG
>DAOUGY010000192.1:0-6559 GCA_034428975.1 Anaerolineaceae bacterium
CCCGGCCAGATCACCGATTGGATCGGTATTGCCACGCTGGTCGGCTCGGCCTTTATCAATGGCATCGCCGCCGCCAGCCTTACCTTGCTTCTGCAATATTTGCTTGCGCAAATGCTTGGGCTGACGACCGCCTTGCAGTTGATGGACCTACAGCGCCCCGATCACCCGCTTGTACAATTCATCTTCCGAAACGCACCGGGAACCTACCAACATTCCTTGCAAGTCGCCAATCTCGCCGAACAGGCAGCCGATGCCATTGGCGCAGACGCGCTTCTCACCCGTGTCGGTGCGATCTATCACGATGCCGGAAAAGCCGCGAACCCATCTTTCTTCATCGAGAATCAAGTTCCGGGCAACGTCAACCCGCACGATGACATGGATCCAGCGGCCTCCGCCAGTACGATTATTCGCCATGTCACCGATGGGGTCGAGTTGGCCCGCAAGTATCGCCTGCCCCCGCGATTGCAAGATTTCATGCGCGAACATCACGGGACGTTGATTACCCGGTACCAGTACACTCAGGCGGTACAAGCCGCCGGGAACCAGCCAGAGTTGGTCAACAAAGACCTTTTCCGCTATCCAGGACCTCGCCCACAGTCCAAGGAAACGGCATTGCTTATGCTGGCCGATGGGTGCGAAGCTCGCGCGCGCGCTGAACTGCCCAAGAATGATGACGATCTGCGCGCCGTGGTGCGCAAAGTATTTGAATTTTGCCAGAAGGAAGGTCAGCTGGATGACACGCGCTTGACCCTGCGCGACTTGTCCATCATCACAGAGGCTTTCGTCAATATTCTGAAGAACACCTACCACCCCCGCATCAAGTATCCAGACCTGCGCCCGGCATCCTCGGATGCAGCCACAGAAAAGAATACATCCTTCGAGAACGATCGCCTTCCATCCACCCAACAGAAAGGAACCAACCCCGAATGATCATCGATATATTGATCCAGGAACCCTATACCACATTGGTGGATGAAAAACAGCTGCGTCAGGCTGTCGAGCAAACGGTATCGCTTTTTGAATTGGAACCAGATATGGAAATGTCGGTCGTTGTGGATGGGGATGATATCCTCCGAGCCCTAAACTTCCAATTTCGCGGTATCGACTCGACCACGGATGTCCTGTCTTTCCCGGCGCATGTTGTGGACCCGGATACCGGCATGAACAATCTCGGTGATGTCATCATTTCGTATCCCAAAGCAGCGGCGCAGGCCGAATCCGCCCATAACTCCATTGAGGATGAAATCGTCCTGTTGACCGTTCATGGCACCTTGCACCTCCTCGGGTATGACCACGCGACCGATGAAGAGAAGAATGAAATGTGGACATTGCAAGCCCAGGTTCTAAAAGCTTTGGGCTGCACCATCAACAAGCTACCGGAGGATTGATCCGCTGTGAGTGATTTCTTGCGAACGCGAATCCAGGCATTTAAACATGCGTTTGCAGGCTGGCACTTTGTGATCACCACGCAGCGCAATGCATGGATTCATGCCGTCGCCAGCATCATCGTCTTCGCCACTTGTCTTTGGTTGCAGATTTCCATAAGAGACTGGGCGCTGATCATCATCGCCGTCAGTCTGGTTTGGATCGCCGAATTTATCAACACCGCTCTGGAAGCCATCACCGACCTGGCTATGGAGCACATCCACCCCCTGGCAAAGGTCGGCAAAGATGTCGGCGCTGCAGCCGTTCTATTGGCGGCCTTGACTGCCGTTCTAATTGGCCTGATTGTTCTCGGCCCTCCACTCCTCTTAAAAATAGCGCCTTCCATTTTCCGATAAATCCAAACAGGAGGTAACGTGAGCACTTTTCGTTTTGGAACGGTCGGCTCGCCGATTTCCACACCCAAAAAACCGGGCGGTAGCGTCGGCGCCGTACACCAAATTGCTGACCTCAAATTAGGCGCATTGGAACTGGGCTGGGTTCAGTCCGTTCGCGTCAGTGAGGAAACGTGCGCGGCCATTCGCGCCGCAGCGCAGGATCGGGATGTCTTCGTCAGCGTGCACGCCCCGTATTTCATCAATCTGAACGCCGACGAGGAAGAATGGCCTAAATCGAGAAAGCGATTAATGGACGCCGCCCATTACGGCTATCTTGCCGGCGCCACCGACATCATCTTCCACCCCGGGTCTTACTTCAGTGCATCTCCTGCAGATGTGCTGGCCGTTGCCATTCCCCGCCTGGCCGATTGCGTTGCCGAACTGCGTGTCGCCGGGGATCAAGTCACTCTGCGGCCTGAAACGATGGGCAAATCCGCCATGCTCGGCTCATTGCAAGACACGCTGGAAATGAGCAAGTCCATCCCCGGCGTTGAGCCCTGCCTGGATTTTGCCCACCTCCACGCCCGCGCCGGCAACGGCAGCATGAACAGCGCGGACGAGTGGCGCGCGGTTCTGGAGCAATATGCCGCGGCGTTAGGCACGGAGGCTCTGCAACATCTTCACATTCATATGAGCGGCATCGAATACTCTGAAAAAGGCGAGCGAAATCACCTGCCCTTAAAGGAATCGGACTTTAACCTCATAAGCCTGTTTACCGCCCTCGCCGAATTCCACTGCGGAGGGCGCATTCTGTGTGAAAGCCCGATCATGGAAGAGGATGCGCTTTATATGCAAGAAACCTGGCAATCACTTTAATATCCAATCAAAGAGGCCGGCGCAAGTGTCCGCCGGCCTCTCATTTTTCACGATTCAGATTTGCTAAAGGTACTCCCGCAAGTTGTGCTCAACCGCATACGCCGCGGCTTCGGCGCGATTGCTGACGCCCAACTTGGACAAGATACTCGAAACGTAATTTCGCACCGTGCCTTCGCCCAGGAAAAGCGATTTAGCGATTTCGCGGTTCGTCTTGCCTTCTGAAACCAACAGCAGCACATGCTTTTCTTGCTGGCTCAAATTGGCAAATGCCGACGCTTCTTCTTCCTTGACGGCTCGACGAACTTCCTGGAACACACGTTGCGTCACCGCAGGATCCAATGGAGCCTCGCCCCGCCCCACCGCTTCAATCGCATTCACCAGGCCATCGCCCCCGATTTGCTTCAACAGGTAACCCGAAGCCCCAGCACGAATGGCTGAGAAGAGCATTTCGTCTTCCGCATACGAAGTGAGCATGATCACTTTCGTGTCCGGATAATTGCGGATAATATCTTCACAGGCTTCGATACCCGATGCACCAGGCAAACGAATGTCCATTAAGACAACATCCGGGCGGTGACGCGCCACCTGATCCAACGCTTCTTTGGCGGTCCCCGCTTCGCCAATCACCTCAAATTGTGGATGCCGATCCAGTAAGGATTTAAGCCCCAGACGAACAACTTCATGGTCGTCGACAATCAAAATGCGCTGTTTGGTCATGCGCTCAGACTCCTGTATTCCCATGGCTCCAGCCCGTGGTTATGCTTGGTTCGATTTCCATTCCGGAAAAAGATTATAATGAATTATAACAAGCTCCACTGGTTTCGTCTAATTGTAAATCATCCATGAACCCGTCTCCCATCCTTCCCTTCTTCGCCACCCCGCTCCTGTCCGTCGTGCTCATGGCTCACCAGTTTCAGGCCGATTCGAACAACTGCGGCCCCTACTGCACGGCTACAGCCATCCAAACATTGCGCCATAAAACGATCAGTGGAGCCCAGGTTGCCATGGAAATGAATGCCATCGATTGGCATGCCTTTCCACCGGTAATCAGCCGCATAAACAACTGGGCGACATTCCCCTGGGGAATTACCCATTATTTGAAAAAGAATGACATTTCATCCCGTTGGAAGATTCTCCAACAGCCGGAAGCCCTGGTCACCAGCCTGTCCTCCGGCAACCTGCCCATCGTTCTCATTGGGGGAATCAAGCCCGCCTGGGCACATTACATGATCCTGATTTCCACGCATCCGGAACTGGGGTTTGGCTTTTGCGATCCCGCCCATCCTTACCCGGAGATCAACTGGAAAGAAGTCGGCCAATTTTTGGATCAGTGGAAGAATTATGGCAGGACCTTTATTGAGGTGCAGGCATTGGATTAAGGTCGATTGTCAATGTAACCGGGCAATGGTCCGAGCCCGGCACTTGATCCAGAATCTCCACGCTTTCCACCCGCGGCAACAAATTGCGCGATACATAGAAATGGTCAATGCGCCAGCCGATATTCCGTTCGCGTGCTTTGAAGAGATAAGTCCACCACGTGTATTGAACTCGCTCCGGGTACAAATGCCGGTAAGCATCCACCAGCTCGTTGGCATGATAAATATCCAACCACTCACGCTCCTCTTTCAAAAAACCCGAAGTCTGAGAATTTTCTTTCGGGTTCGCCAAATCCAACTCATGATGAGCGGTGTTGAAGTCACCGGTAATAATCACATTCCGACCCTCATTCATGAGCTGATTACAGAGGTCTAGAAAGCGCGAGTAGAAGCGCAATTTATACTCAACCCGCTCGTGACCGCGCTGTCCGTTGGGAAAATACACATTGAACAGCGATGTATCCCCCATATCCATGCGCAGCACACGTCCTTCGCGGTCAAACTCTTCCTCACCAAGCCCGGCAAGGATTCGATCCGCCGGAATCCGCGTGTAAATCGCCACACCGCTGTATCCAGCCCGTTCAGCCGGGTTCCACACCGCCTGGTAGCCATCCAACAGCCGTTCCGCTTCAGGCACTTGATCTTCACGCGCTTTGATCTCCTGCAGGCACAAGACATCCGGATTGTAGTCCAATGCCCACGACCATAAACCCTTCTTGATCGCCGCGCGAATTCCATTCACATTCCAAGTTGTAATTTTTATACCCATTGTTGCGTTATTCCTTGCCTGTGGTAAACTTAAGAGGATTGTTGAGGGAGAGGACCAAAATGGATCAAGCTTCGCCAAAAACCATTGTCTACATTGAAGATGACCCGGAAATGATCGACCTTGTAACCTTGATTTTAAACCGGCGGGGATATCAAGTAAAGGGCGCTCACGGGGGTCGCGAAGGTCTTGAAGCCATTTTTGAAATTCAACCCGATTTGGTCTTGCTGGATCTGATGATGCCGGATATCGACGGTTGGGACGTTTTTCACCAAATCAAGGCCAATGAACTCATTCGAGACATCCCGATCATCGTCATCACCGCCAAAGCGCAAGCCATTGACCGCGTTTTGGGGTTGCACATCGCCAAAGTAAACGACTACATCAGCAAACCATTTCGCCCACAGGACTTATTGGATAGCGTCGACCGCATCTTCCAGCCCTCCAAAAAAGAATAACCGCCTCACATGCGCAAAGTACTCATTCAGAATTTATCCTCACCCCTTCCCCAGGCCATCCTTGCCGAGTATTGCACCGGATTTTGGAATAAATTTAAAGGCCTGATGCTTTGCCCCACTTTATCTGAAAATTCCGGGATCATTCTGGTTGAATCGGCCGATAGTCGCCTGAGCACCGCCATCCACATGTTATTCATGCGATTCGATATTACCGCCATCTGGGTCAACGACCAGATGGAAGTGGTTGACGTTAAGATCGCCCGCAAATGGCGTCCATCCTACATGCCAATCGCTCCAGCCAGGTACGTCATGGAAACACATGTTCGCCACTTTCAAAATTTCCATATTGGGGATAAAGTCCGCTTTGCCCATGCTTAAAAAGTTGTTCTTTCTCACCATTTTGCTCGCCATCCTTTCCACACCACTGCCGGCCTATGCCCAAAGTCAGGAGGACGGCCCCATTTATATCGTCCAACCCGGCGATACACTCAACATCATCGCCGCTCGGTTTGGCGTCTCAACCGACGACCTCATCCGTGTCAATCAAATTCAAAATCCCAACTTGCTAAACGCCGGCGACCGCCTGGTCATCCCTGGACTGCAGGGTGTCAGCGGTGTTCTGACCACCCGTGTACTGGGTCTGGGTGAGAGTTTCCGTGTGCTCGCGCTGCAAAGCACGACACCGTTGGAGCAGGTTTACCGCCTGAATAAAGTCACCAGTCCAACAGAATCGTACAGTGGCGCCAGTGTGATTATCCCGGTCCAGGAAGGCGAAGCACCTCCCACCCACCTGTCCACTCTAAAACCGGGTCAGTCTTTACTGGAGCTGGCAGTCGCCTCCAATCAGAACCCGTGGAAGATCGCCGCGGATAACTCTACCCCCACCGGCTGGGACGTAACCTCCGGAACAATGCTAATACTACCCGGTCCATCCAGCCAGAATGAGACCAGCCCGATTTCGGATCGATTAAACAGCGTCACTGTCACCCCGTTGCCGTTTGCGCAGGGCAACACGGTGGTCCTCACAGTAACTGCTCCCGAAGCCGTCACCCTTTCGGGTGAATTGAACGGTTATCCCTTGCACTTCTTTAACGCAGAAAACAATCAGCAAATTGCCATACAGGGCATTTATGCCATGGCCAATGTTGGCCTGGCGCCATTGACTCTCGCAGGCCAATTTCCCGATGGATCATCCTTTGCCTTTGAGCAACTACTCCTGGTGCGCCCTGGCGGCTACGCCGAGGACCCTCCGCTATACGTCGATCCAGAAACCATCGATCCCAAGAACACAAAACCGGAAGACGACCAGGTCAAAGCGGTCAC
>DAOUGY010000193.1:0-5778 GCA_034428975.1 Anaerolineaceae bacterium
GACAGTGCCGGGAAGGAACGCACCCGGTTGAGCAAAAGCATTGTGCTGGCGCTGCGGGCGCTGATGCGCCAGACGCAGCCGGATGACGACACATATGACCTGGTGGCGTTTGTTTCACTGGCCTTGCAAGAAGTGTACGATACGGTGGACAGCAGTGTGTCGGCCTGGGAAAAGCGCGGGTACTGGGTGAAAGCCGACCGTTTCCGCATGGAGTGGGAATGGACACGCCCGGCGAGCGAAACCCTGCGAAAAGCAATTTTGACGGACGATTGGGCGACAATAGCCATGACGGCCGCGCAAATTGCGCAGAAATTCAACAAAATCAAAGTGCCGGAGCGCCATCGTTTGGGCACCCCCTGGAACGGCGCCTGGGATGCGCTGCCGCGATGAACTTTGAATTCATTTTGTGAAAAGTGATAATCGAAAAGGGCTGCCCCCATCGGAGCAGCCCTTTTGGTTGGTAGGAGGAACGCCCTATTTCTTCTTGAGAATGATGCGGGCGTCGACGACTTTGAGACCCTTGCCGTCTTCGTAGACCAGCACGGGGTTGGCGTCCGATTCGCTGATCTCATCCTTGAGGTCCAGGATCATGGCAGAGTACGCACCAATGACCGCAGACAGGGCCTTGCGATCGCGCGGGGCTTCTCCGCGAACGCCAGCCAGGATAGGCTCGCCGCGGATTTCACCGATCATGCGGGACGCCTGGTTCTCAGACACGGGTGTGACGCGGAAGGTGACGTCCTTGAGGACTTCGACAAAGATACCGCCCAGACCGAACATCATGGTCGGGCCGAAGGTGGCGTCGTTCACCGAGCCGAGGATGACCTCGGTGCCCCAGGGGGCCATTTCCTGAATGGCGATGCCGTGAATGCGCGCATCGGCCTTGTAGGCTTTGGCGTTGGTCAGGATGGTCTTGAACGCATCGCGGACCGCGGTTTCGTCCTTGATGTTCACCTTCACGCCGCCGGCGTCCGATTTGTGCAGGATGTCGGGGGAGACGATCTTCATCACCACCGGGAAGCCAATCTTCTTGGCGAGGGCAACGGCGTCGTCTTCGGTCTTGGCCAATTGGGTTTCGGTGATGGGCAGACCGTAGGCGCGGAAGACCTGCTTGGCTTCGATTTCAGTGAGCGAATCGCGGCCGTCTTCGCGGGCATGCTGGATGATCCCCAGAGCCACTTCGTGGCCCTTGGCATCGAATGTCACGGCACCGTCATGGATGATTTCCTGCATGCGGGCGTATTCGCGCAACGCGGCGATGGCGTTGACCGCCAGATCGGGAGCGCCGTAGGCCGGGATGCCGTTTTCGACCAGCCAAGTCATGGCTTCGGCAGAACGCTCGCCGCCGACGAAGGACACGGTGACGGGTTTGCCCTTCACACCGGATTCGTCAATGGCGGCTTTGATGCCCTGGGCGATTTCCATGGGGTTGGTCATGGCGGTTTCGCAGTAGAGCACAGCCAGGCCGTCCACCCAGTCGTGGGCGAAGGCGAACTTTACCGAATCGTGGTACCAGTCATTTCCGGCCATACCGGTCAGATCCACCGGGTTCTTGGCGGAACCGAACTCAGGCATGTGCTTCTTCAGTTCATTCTGCACATCCACCGGGGCGAATTTGAGGGGAAGACCGTAGCGCTCGGCGGCATCGGTGGCCAGCACGCCCACACCACCACCGTTGGTGATGATGAGCAGGTTGTCACCCTGCATGCGCGGCTGGAGCGAGAGGGCCAGCGTGCGGTCGAAGAGGTTGTCCAGGTCGGAAGCTTGCACCACACCGGCCTGTTGGAAGGCCGCGCCATAGACTTTGGCAGCGCCGGCCAGGGAACCGGTGTGCGAAGCCGCAGCCGCAGCGCCGTGAGCCGATACGCCCGATTTGAGGGCGATGATCGGTTTACGGGCATTGCGGGCGGCTTCGATAAAGCGACGACCATCCTTGAAGCCCTCGATGTAGAGGGTGATGCAGGAGGTGTTGGGGTCTTCATCCAGCCAGTTGATCAGGTCGGCAAAATCGACATCGGACATGTTTCCAATGGAGATCAGTTTGTCGAAACCAACGCGGCGGGTGTAGGTGGCGGCGTCGAGGGCGATGAGCAGCGCGCCCGATTGCGAGATGAGCGTGGCCTTGCCGGGCAGCGGCAGGAAGGGTGCAAAGGAGCCGTTGAGGTTGTCGGAGTTGGAGAGCAGGCCGACGATGTTCGGACCAAGGATGCGCGTGCCGTATGACTTGGCAATTTCCACGACCTTGTTTTCCAGCTCGCGCTCGCCCACCTCGCTGAAGCCCGAGGTGATGATGACCATGGATTTGATGCCCTTCTTGCCGACTTCTTCCGTAACCTGCAGCATCAGCTTGGCCGGCACGGTAATGATGGCGCTGTCGATGCTTTCGGGAACATCCAGAACCGACTTGTAGGCTTTCAAACCGAGGACTTCGGGGGCGGTGGGGTTGATGGGGTAGATTTTGCCGGTGTATCCGCTCTTGAGCAGGTTGTCCAGAACGGTGTATCCAATTTTTCCGGGTTGGGTGGAAGCACCCACCACGGCGACGGACTTCGGACGCATCATAAAATTCAGGCTGTCTTGTTCCACAATCATCCTCCTGGGGAGAGTTAAAGAAATTCGGTTTTGAAAAAGAAGGGCGTCAACCCTTTATTTTACCTTGTTTATACAATTCTAGGCGGGAATTGGCTGCCGTTCGGTGCATTCCAATTCAATGGATGAAAGGTATTCGGTGGGGTCCAGTAAACCGGACGGGGTCTCTTTTAACAATATATTACCACCCAGCGTGTTTAAATTCACCTGCGGCACGTTGTCGTATAACTCAAGATGAAGAATGGCGGTCAATTCGGCGTTGGCCAGGCCACGAATGTGGCGTGGGGCGCTGCGGTCGATGCACTGCGCATTCAGCACCTCGCCCAGACCGCCCAGAACTTCTCCGGCGGACACGACTTCGCCCGGGCTGACACGCACAAAGCCGAGTTGGGCATAGAGCAGGATGGCACCGTCAAAATGCTTGACGAGTACCGCCTGAGTCTGGTTGTAATAGGGGAGCAGTTTGGGGGAAGTGAATTCCAAAACCTGGAGGACGATGCCGTCTTCTACGGCGACTACCGGGCTGCCCTGGGGAGCATAAATATCCACCCCCGTGTGCCGCCGGTCGCCGCGATCTTCCCAGAACGAACCTTTTTCGCCGGTGCGCGGCAGTTGCTGCGAATAACTTGCTGGTACGGGCCAAAACCTCATGGACGAATCTTCACCTGTTCCGAAATGTATCCTCATTATTTTACGCATTATTTTGAAAACAAATGTACCTAATTCTGGGGTATATTAATCATTAGATTTGACACGCGAGGAATCGAATGAAATTGTTGCCGCCGGCCGAGTTTGGATTGGAACTTCCCAACCGGGAACGGATTTTTCGCATTCTGGGTGCGGCGTTGGATGAAGTGGATCCATACCAGGCTGTGCTGCGGCATGTTCGCCGCGAAAACGACGTTCTGCTTTTGGAAGGACAGGCACGCAACCTGGCGAATTATGAACACGTCTGGCTGGTGGGGGTTGGTAAGGCCAGCCTGGCCATGGCGCGCGGGGTGCAAGATTTACTGGCAGACCGGATTAGTGGCGGCATTTTGATTTGTAAACATCTGGACATGCCGGAAGCGATTGGATTTTTACCGAGTATCGAAATTATCGCGGCGGGCCACCCACTGCCGGATGAGAACAGTGTGGCCGGAGCGCGGGACTTGATCCGGCTGCTGGAGCGGGCCGGTGAGCACGATCTGGTCATCGCGGTGATTTCCGGCGGCGGGTCGGCGTTGATGACGCTGCCCCGGGGGGATGTCAACCTGCAGGATATGCAAGCACTGACGCGCCAACTGCTGGCCAGTGGGGCGCGGATCGAAGAAATCAATACATTGCGCAAGCATTTGGACGAGATCAAAGGCGGCGGGCTGGCTCGCGCGGCGGCACCGGCGGCGTTACTGGCGCTGGTGTTGTCGGATGTGGTGGGCAATTCACTGGACGTAATCGCCAGCGGCCCGACGGTGCCGGACGGCAGCACGTTTAAAGATGCCTACCGAATTCTGGAACATTACAATCTGCTCGAGACGATGCCGGCCAGCATCCACACGGTTATCGAAGAGGGGCGCGTTGGGGCAATCCACGAAACCGCCAAGCCAGGCGACAGTCTGTTTCAACGTGTGACGAACGTGATTGTTGGCAGCAATGGGCAGGCCGCCCGGGCGGCCGTCACCCAGGCGGCGGTGGAAGGCTTTAACAGCCTGCTGCTAACCACGTACTTGACCGGTGAAGCGCGCGAGGCAGGGCGATTCGCGGCGGGCGTGCTGCGCCAGGCTGCGCTGCACGGCGATCCGCTTCCCTGGCCGTGTTGCCTGGTGTTGGGCGGCGAAACGACCGTGACGTTGAAAGGCAGCGGCCGCGGTGGGCGCAATCAGGAAATGGCGCTGGGGGCGGTGGAGGTGCTGGCCGGGCTGGAGAACGTCGCGTTGATCACCCTGGCGTCCGACGGTGAAGATGGGCCAACCGACGCAGCCGGCGCGTTGGTGACGGGCACAACGCTGTCGCGCGCGCGGCAGCTCGGGCTGGACCCGAACGCCGCGCTGCGCAACAATGATGCGTATGCCTTTTTTGATGCGCTGGGGGATATCCTGCGCATTGGACCGACGGGAACGAATGTGAACGACCTGTGTTTCCTGTTTACCTGGGCATAAATCGCGCCTGGCTATACATGCCCGTACACGTCCGGGTTGGCGCAATACGGAATGCGCTCTCCCTTTAATGCCGACAATACATTCTCGACAATCATTTGCGACATGCGCTGGCGGGTGTGCGTGCCGGCACTGGCGATGTGCGGGGTGATGACCACATTGGGCATGCCCAACAGAGGGCTGTCTGAGTTGATGGGTTCGGGATCGGTCACATCCAAACCGGCGCCGGCAATTTTGCCCTGCTGCAAAGCCTCGATTAACGCTTCAGTATCGACTACGGCGCCGCGGGCGGTGTTGATCAGGATGGCGGTGGACTTCATGCGCGCCAATTGTTCGCGGCCGATCAAGTGCCGTGTCTGAGGAGAAAGGTACGTGTTGAGCGAAATGTAATCGGAACGGGCCAGCA
This sequence comes from Anaerolineaceae bacterium, assembly GCA_034428975.1. Taxonomy (GTDB): domain Bacteria; phylum Chloroflexota; class Anaerolineae; order Anaerolineales; family Anaerolineaceae; genus DAOUGY01. The sequence continues at coordinate 5,131 of DAOUGY010000193.1, forward strand.
GCTCATCCAGCGGAACATACTCCGCTCCGAGCCGCGCTTCGGCCTCGGGGTTGCGACGTGGATTGGAATATAAAATTTTCATGGAAAAACCTGCGGCGCGCCGGGCCACGGCCTGACCGATGCGGCCAAGGCCGATGATGCCCAGCGTGGCGCCGAAAACATCCTGTCCGCACAACACATATGGGCCCCACGGGCGCCAGATGCCTTGCTGTACTTCGTTGTGCCCTTCCACCACGCGGCGCGCAACCGCCATGAGCAACGCCCAGGCCAGGTCGGCGGTTGTTTCGGTGAGCACGCCGGGTGTATTGCCAACGATGATACCTTTTTGGGTGGCATGTGCCACGGCGATGTTGTCGATGCCTACCGCCATTTGCGAGATGACTTTTAGGTGCGGGGCTGAGTCGATCAATGCCGCGTCGATGCGGTCTGATAGCATTGTGATCAAGGCGGTGGCGTTGGCGGCTTTTTCCACTATGGTTTCATAAGGCGGCGGTGTTTCCAACGGCCACACTTCGACGTCGGCCACAGCGGCCAATTTTTCCAGCGCAGCATTGCCAATCTGGCGGGTAACAAACACGGTGGGTTTGGTCATGAGGTCTCCTGAAGCGTTACCTGGGGTTAATGAGAAGCGCGTAAAGCGGCTTCCAT
>DAOUGY010000194.1:0-4610 GCA_034428975.1 Anaerolineaceae bacterium
GCCGCGCTGGCCGCCGAACTGACGGATTATTTCCTGAAAGGAGCTCTTCACCATGAATGAATTGATCATATCCTTATTTGAAACCCTGTTTAACATCGCCTATCTGGCCGCCGTTTGGGTCATCGTCATTCAGATGACTCGCCGGATGCCTGCTGTATCCGCTTCGGACCGCAAGACCGCCGGGTTGTTACGCGTGGCCTTCGTCCTGTTGGCCGCCGGCGATACCGGCCATGTCGGCTTCCGCGTATTGGCCCAACTCTCCGGGGGCACGGCCACGCGGATCGACCTGCTCGGCAGTTCCATGAGCGTGCTCGGTCTGGGCATGCTTACCACCTCGGTCACCGTCACGCTCTTTTACATGCTGATGGTGTATGTCTGGCGCATGCGCTACAACCAGCCGTCAAACGCCTTCACCAACCTGCTCTTGTCCGCCGGGCTGCTGCGCCTGATGTTGATTGCCCTGCCGGGTAACGACTGGGGCGCCGCTGTTCCTCCGCAACCCATCAGCCTGATCCGCAACATCCCCCTGCTCATCCAGGGCGCCGGTGTCATCTATCTCTTCCTGCGCAACGCGCAGCAGCGCCGCGACACGACCTTCCAATGGATCGGCTGGATGATCGTCGTTTCCTTCGGTTTTTACCTGCCGGTCATCGTATTTGCCCAGCAAGTGCCCCTCATCGGCATGTTAATGATCCCTAAGACATGCGCCTATCTGGCCGTCGCCTGGATCGCCTATCGCGGCATGTGGCACTCGACCCTTCAGCCTGCATAACACCGGAAAAATGATCATGAATTCAAAGAAAACAAACCTCTTAACCGTTTTGAACCCGGCCGTACCGCGCGCCTGGCTGCTGATATTGGCTGGGTTGATGTGGATGGCGGTCGGGTTAATGTTGAGCCGATTTGCCTACAACTGGCTGAACATCCTGCCGCAAACGGCGGCCTGGCCTCCCGCCCTGCTGGGGGCCGCGCTGGCCGTGGTGATTTACCGCTTTGGCTTTGGCAACATCGCGCGCAAGAATGCCCAACGCATCCACGCGTTGACCGAAAAAGTGTGCCTTTTCGCCTTTCAGGAATGGAAAAGTTATCTCATCATCGTCGTCATGATGACAACCGGCATTTTGCTGCGCAGTTCTTCCATCCCACGCCAATGGCTGGCCGTGTTGTACGTCGCCATTGGCGGCGGTCTGTTCTTGTCCAGTTTTCACTACTACACGCAATTTTATTCCACGTTGAAAAAACAATAAAAAAAAAGATCGGCGCCGTCTCCGGCGCCGATCTTCATTATTAAGCAACTACAAACGATACACCACCGCTTAGCGCGCGCTGCGGCGGGTGGCCACATCGAACACCACCGCCAGCACCAGCACGGCGCCGCGCACCACATACTGGTAGGCGATATCCAGCCCCAGCAGGTTCATGCCACTGGTCAGCGACATCATCACCAGCGCGCCGATCAGCGAGCCGACCACCTTGCCCACGCCGCCGGCCGCCGAAACACCGCCCACGTACGCCGCCGCGATCGCATCCAGCTCAAACAGCGAGCCGGCTGTGGTTGTGGCCGATTGCAGGCGGGCGGTGAACAGAATGCCGGAGAGCGCCGAAAGCATGCCCATCGAGCCAAAGACCACAAAGGTGACCTTGTTGACGCTGATGCCGCTCAACTCGGCCGCATCGGGGTTACCGCCCACCGCGTAAATGTGGCGGCCCAACACGGTGCGGTTGGTGACGAAGTCATAAATCAGCACCACCACCAGCACCACCACCAGCGTCCACGACAGGCCGTTGTAACCGGACAGCACCCAGGTGATCGCCCCCACCACCAGCGAAACGAACACCAGCTTGAGGATGAACATGTCCATCGGCAGCACTTCGAAGTTGTAGGCCATTTTCTGGCGGCGGTTGCGCAGCTCGCCGAAGATGAACATCACAATCGCCAGCGCGCCCAGCACCAGCGTCAGCGTGTGCACGCCAGGGATGCGCAACGCTTCGGGCAAATCGGGTACGTAGCCGTTGCCGATGGCGTTGAACGAGGCGTTCGGCACAATGATCGTGCCGGTTTTAACCGTCACCAGCAGAATGGCGCCGCGATAGATCATCCAGCCGGCCAGCGAGGCCACAAACGACGGAATACCCAGCTTGGCCACCGGGTAAGCGGTGATCAGACCGGCCACCACGCCCAGCGCCAGCACCATGGGAATGACCGCCCACACCGGCAGCTTCCACGAGACCATGCCGATTGCCGCGATGGCACCCAGGAAGCCCGCCAGGAAACCGACCGAAAGATCGATATGCCGGATGATGATTACCAGCGTCATGCCCACTGCCAGCACCGCGATGTAACCGGTCTGGTTGAGCAGGTTGCTGATGTTGCGCGAAGAGATGAACACGCCGTCGGTCAGGATGGTGAAGACCACCATGATCACGAACAGGGCGATATACATACCGTATTCGCGAATATTCTGCTTGAGAACTTTTTGAGCATTTTGCCAGAGCGACATGGGTATCCCTCCTTAATAATCCGTTGCCAGCGTCATGATTTTTTCCTGGGTTGCTTCCTCGATGGGCATCTCCCCTTTGATCCGGCCGGCGGAAACAACATACACGCGATCGCTCATGCCCAGAATTTCAGGCAGCTCGGATGAAATCATCAAAATACTCATGCCTTGCTGCACCAGGCGGGTCATGATCGTATAAATTTCGTACTTGGCGCCCACATCAATGCCGCGCGTCGGTTCATCCAGGATCAAGATATCCGGCTTGACGAACAGCCACTTGCCCAGGCACACCTTCTGCTGATTGCCGCCGCTCAGGTTGCCCACTTTTTGCTCGATGCTGGGGGTCTTAATGTTGAGCGATGACTTGTATTCGGTGGCAACTTGAATTTCGGCGTTATCGTTCACAATTCCGCGCTCGGCAATTTCCAGCAGGTTGGCCAGGGTGATGTTTTGTTTCACATCCTGAATGAGAATCAACCCGTCGCCCTTGCGGTCCTCGGTCACATACGCCAGGCCGGATTCAATGGCCTCGCCCGGCCCCGAGAATTGCTTTTTCTCGCCTTTCAGGTACAGATCGCCCTTCAAGTGGTAATGGTCCGGGTTGCCAAACAGGCTCAGCGCCAGCTCGGTGCGCCCCGAACCCATCAACCCGGCCAGCCCGACAATTTCGCCCTTCTTGACATTGAAAGCCACATCCTTGAGCACCGCGCGCCCCAAAGCCGGGTCGTAGGCGTTCCAGTCGCGCACTTCCAGCATCACCTCGTCCGAACGCACCCGTTCGCGGTGCGGGTAAATGTTGTCGATTTCGCGCCCCACCATGTGCTTGATCAGCACATTTTCCGAAACCTGACCGGCTGCCGCGCTGAGCGTCGCCACCGATTTTCCATCCCGCAACACCGTGACCGTATCGGCAATCTCGATGACTTCTTTCAATTTATGCGAAATAAGAACGCAGGTCACGCCCTGGTCGCGCAGTTCGCGCAGCAGGTTCAGCAGGTTTTCGCTGTCGTCTTCGTTCAACGCCGCGGTAGGCTCATCCAAAATCAGCAGCTTCACCTCGCGGCTCATCGCTTTGGCAATCTCAATCAGCTGCTGCTTGCCCACCCCCAGGTCTTTGATTTTCTGCGCCGGGTTGACGTCCAGGCGCACTTTGCGCAGCATTTCGCCGGCGCGCTTGATGGTTTCGTTCCAATCCATCAACCCGCCCTTGCGAATCTCATGCCCGATGAAGATATTTTCATACACCGGCAATTCGGGGAAGAGGGCCAGTTCCTGATAGATGATGGCAATCCCGGCTTTTTCGCTGTCGCTGATACCCTTAAATTTCTGTTCCTTCCCGGCGAAAAGGATTTCTCCAGTGTAGGTTCCGTGCGGGTAAACGCCGCTCAGCACTTTCATCAGGGTGGACTTGCCTGCGCCGTTCTCACCCACCAGGCAATGAATTTCGCCCTCGGCAACCTGAAAGCTAACATTATCAAGGGCTCTGACGCCGGGAAATTCCTTGGTAATGTTCTTCATTTCCAGAATTGGAGTTTTCATGGCGGCTCCGAGTGTCTGACATGGCTACAGGAATATGGATGGCTCGCGCCACCCATATTCCTGTATGGTTGAACTGTTTACATCTTACTGCAGGCCGGTAAAGTCGCCGGCAGCGTAGTAACCCGAGTCGATCAGGGCAGCCTTGACGTTGGTCTTGTCCACCGCAATCACTTCGGACTGCTTGGCGGGCACATCGATCTTGCCGTTGTTGTACGAGCCGGTCGTGGCAGGGGTCTCACCCTTCAGCAGGGCCACCGCCATGGTGATCGAGTCGGCCACCAGCGTGCGCACGTCCTTGAACACGGTCATCGACTGCTTGCCATCGATGATGTACTGCACCGAGGCCTTTTCCGCATCCTGACCGGTCACCACATACGCCGTCACATCCTTGTCCGCCGCAAAGGCATCCGCAATCGCGCGCGCGGTGCCGTCGTTCGGGGCCAGAATGGAGACAGCGCCCTTGTCGGCAGCCGTGGCCACCGTCAGGTTGGCTTCCGCCAGGTTCTTGGCGGTGTTGAAGTCCCAGTTCGTGGTGATCTGGCCGATGATCTTGGCCATCTCATCGCGCGTCAG
>DAOUGY010000195.1:0-12145 GCA_034428975.1 Anaerolineaceae bacterium
GAGCTGCCGGGCTTTTCGCGTGACATGGATGAGTTCTACCTGCCGCTGGCGCACCCTGCCCCGGCCAGCCTGCTGGATTACCTGCCCCGCCCGGCGCTGGTGTTGCTGGACGACCTGGGTAACCTGCACGCTGCGACCAACGAGATTGAAGAACAGGCCGTACGTCTGCGGGCCGAGAGTTTACAGGAAGGCACGCTGGCGCCGGATTTTCCCATTCCTTATCTCACGTGGTCGGAACTGCAGGACAGCCTGGGCGCGCATGCCGCGCTGGAGTTGGGGCGCAGCACGGCGCCGGAGCAGCCGGAGTTGGCCGGGCATTTTGAAATCGGCGCACGCTACGGCGGACGCTTGAAACCGGTGATGGAGGCTGTGGTTGAATTTGGTTGCGCGGGCGATGAGGTTACGCTGGTTTCGCGCCAGATCAAGCGCCTGCAGGAGCTGTGGCAGGAACATCAGGCGCAGGTATGCGATGCCCGCGACCCGAATTTTTTGGAAGGAACTCTGTCGGAAGGCTGGGCACTAACCCGAGATAACGGTCGCCGATTGCACTTGTTGACCGACAGCGAGATCTTTGGGTGGGAGCGCCCGCAGCCCCGCCCGCGCATTCGCCAATCGGCGGAGGCCCCGGAGAGTGTGTATGCCGACCTGCGTCCCGGTGACTGGGTGGTGCACGTTGATTATGGGATCGGACGCTACTCTGGCCTGGTGCACCGTACGCTGGAAGGCATTGAGCGCGATTTTCTGTGCGTGGAGTATGAGGGCGGCGCGCAATTGTACGTGCCTGTGTATCAGGCCGACCGGCTTACACGCTACATCGGCCCGGACGGTGAAACACCCAATGCCACACGCCTGGGCACGGCCGAATGGACTCAATCCAAACAAAAAGTGCGCGAGGCGGTGCTGGAAGTGGCGCGTGATCTGCTGGACCTGTACGCGCGCCGGCAGGTGGCGGTTGGTCATCCCTTCCCGCCCGATACCGTCTGGCAGCAGGAACTGGAAGCCAGCTTCCCGTATGTGGAAACCGGTGATCAGTTGAAGGCCATTCGCGAAGTGAAAAACGACATGGAAACGGCCCGCCCGATGGACCGTTTGCTGTGCGGGGACGTGGGCTACGGCAAGACCGAAGTCGCGCTGCGTGCCGCGTTCAAAGCCGTGATGGATGGCAAACAGGCTGTGGTGCTGGTGCCCACCACCGTACTGGCACAGCAGCATTATGAGACTTTTCGCCAGCGCCTGGCACCCTTCCCCGTGGTGGTGGATATGCTTTCGCGCTTCCGCACACCCAAAGAGCAGGATGCCATACTGAAACGCTTCGGCCATGGCGAGGTGGACATTCTGGTGGGCACGCACCGCCTGCTGGGCGCGGATGTGTTGCCCAAGGACCTGGGTTTGGTGATTGTGGACGAGGAACAGCGCTTTGGCGTGACCCACAAGGAGCATTTTAAAAAACTACGCACCGAAGTGGATGTGCTGACCCTAACCGCCACGCCCATTCCGCGCACGCTCTATATGGCGCTGACCGGCGTGCGCGACATTTCGGTGATCAACACGCCCCCGGCTGAACGTTTGCCGATCATTACGCACATCGGCCCGTACTCGCCGCGGCAAGTGCGCCAGGCCATTGTACGCGAGCTGGAACGCGGTGGGCAGGTGTTCTTCGTGCACAACCGTGTGCAAACGATCAATGCCATGGAAGCGCATTTGCGCCATCTGGTGCCCGAGGCGCGCATTGGCATCGGGCACGGGCAAATGCCCGAAGATCAACTTTCGGCGGTGATGCAGCTCTTCACGCGCGGTGAAATTGACGTACTGTTGTGCACATCAATCATCGAGTCAGGTCTGGACATTCCCAATGCCAACACGTTAATTGTGGATCGCGCCGACACGTTCGGTTTGGCGCAGCTCTATCAACTTCGCGGCCGGGTGGGGCGCGGCGCGCAGCGTGCATATGCCTATTTCTTCCGTCACAAGAAAAAACCCCCTACGATTGAAGGGCAGGAACGCCTGGAAGTGATCGCCGACAATGCCCAGCTTGGCGCTGGATATTCGATCGCCATGCGCGATCTGGAAATGCGCGGTGCAGGCGAGGTATTGGGCACGCGCCAGCACGGCTACATCGCCGAGGTGGGCTTTCACCTGTACAGCCGCCTGTTGGCCCAGGCAGTGCGCCAGCTCCGGCAGATTAAAGGCCTGCCGGCGCCGACCGAAACCTTCATGTCCTTCAAAGAAGGGCATATGCCGGTGGCGGTGGACCTGCCGCTCTCGGTGGGCATCCCGGTCGAATATGTGCCCGATCAGACCATGCGGCTGGGATTGTATCGTCGCCTGGCGGATGTGCAGGGCGAGGCGGAACTGGCCGCCATGCAGGATGAGTTCTCGGATCGCTTTGGGGTGTTGCCGCCCACGGTGAAAAACCTGTTTTTTGCCATGCGCATCAAGCTGCTGGCGGAACAGGCCAACCTGGCCGGGGTGGCTGTGGAAGGCGACCAGTTCGTGCTGCGGTACCCACCGCTGCCCGAGGGACTTTCCTCGCGAAATTTGCCGGCATTGGCCGGGGTGCGCACTGGCAAGAATGCCTACTGGATGCCGATGCCGGCGCTGGAAGAGGAATGGAAACAGCGATTGGTGGAAACGCTATCTGCTATAATCAAACTATGTCAACCGTATTAATCATTGAAGACGAGCCCGAACTGGTCAAAATCCTGCGCTCCTACCTGGAGAAGAGCGGGTACACAGTTCATACGGCATCGCGCGGGGATGCCGGCCTTCAACTGTGGGAACGTGAACGCCCCGATTTGGTGCTGTTGGATCTGAATCTACCGGGCATGGACGGCCTGGATGTGATGCGGGAGATTCGCCGGCGGAGCGACACGCCTATTATCGTCGTCACTGCGCGGGTGGAAGAAGCCGATCGCCTGATCGGGTTGGAGATGGGCGCGGACGACTACATCAGCAAGCCGTTTTCGCCGCGTGAGGTCGTGGCGCGCGTTCGCGCTGTGCTGCGGCGGGCCGAGAAAAGCGGAGCGGCGGCGCAATCGATGGCGGTTGGCGACCTGGTGATTGACCTGGACGCTCACATCGTGACCCACGCCGGCAATGCGCTGGATTTGACCCCGACTGAATTTTCGCTACTGGTGACGCTGGCCTCGCAACCGGGCCGGGCGTTTTCGCGTTTGCAACTATTGGAAGCCGCCCAGGGCATGGCGTATGAGGGCTATGAACGCACCGTGGATGCGCACATAAAGAACTTGCGCGCCAAACTGGAATGCGACGGTCACACGCCCCGTTATATTGAAACGGTCTTTGGTGTGGGATATCGTTTCCGAAAACCCTGATCTTAAGCAATAAATGGAGAGACCCTCAACATGCGCTTGCGCCTGATCGCATCCTTTGTTTTGATTGTGCTCATCGCCATTGGCGGTGTGGTGCTATTTGTGCGCACCGATTCCGCCCAGCAAGTCACCAACTATATGCTGCGCGGCGGCATGGTCGGTGCGGATCAACTGGTTGAGCAGCTTCAAGATTATTACCAGCAGAATGGAAGCTGGGTGGGTGTGGACACATTGTTGTCCGCTGGACACGGCATGGGCATGGGCGGCATGGGCCGGCGCGGAATGATGGGGCAGCGCATTCAACTGGCGGACACCAGCGGCCTGGTTGTGGCGGATAGTGACAATCTATCCACGGGCGCAACCCTTTCGGCGCAGGAGCTGGACGGAGCGATCGTTTTACAGGATGACCGAAAACAGAAAATCGGCTATATGCTGGTGGCCGGCGGGGCTAGTTTTCGTGCCGGCGACGAACTGCCGCTGATCAGCCGGTTGAACGATGCCGCCTTGCGCGCCGGTTTGATTGGGCTGGGGATTGCGATTCTGCTCGCGGTGGTCATTTCCACCAGTCTGGTCCGGCCGGTGACGCGCCTGACGCAGGCGGCTGGCAAACTCTCGGCCGGCGACCTGGCGCAACGCGTAGCGGTGAGCGGTACGGATGAGCTGGCTGCACTGGGGCAGGCGTTTAATCATATGGCGGAGTCGTTGCAGGCGGCGGAGAAACAAAAACGCGCGATGACGGCCGATATCGCCCATGAACTGCGCACGCCGCTGGCGGTTCAGCGCGCCCAGGTGGAAGCCATGCAGGATGGGGTGTATCCGCTGACGACGGACAGCCTGCGGGTGGTGTTGGAGCAAAATGAGCTGCTTTCGCGCCTGGTGGACGATTTGCGCACGTTGACCCTGGCCGACGACGGCGAACTGCGCCTGGAAAAAACCGATGTGGATCTGGCGGTGCTGCTGCAACGCGCGGTTGAGCGCTTCATGCCTTCGGCGAGAGAAAACGGTGTGACATTGAGCCTTGATCTTACTGCCGGCTGCCCGGTGGTGAACGCGGACCCCGATCGACTGATGCAAATATTGAATAATACCCTCTCCAATGCGCTTCGCCATACGCCAACAGGCGGCGAAGTGACGCTGCGCCTGACGTGCGATGGTCAGCGCGTGTGGGTGCGCGTGGAGGACACGGGCGAAGGCATTCCGGTGGACTCCCTGGAGCACGTGTTTGACCGCTTCTATCGCGCGGATCGCTCACGCAGCCGCGCCCAGGGCGGTACCGGCCTGGGCTTAACCATTGCGCGCCAGTTGGCGGTTCTGCACGGCGGCGAACTGCGGGCGGCCAATCGTCCGAATGGTGGGGCGGTCTTCACGCTGGAGCTGCCGCTGGGGAGTTGACTGCAGTAACCCCAGAGCATTCCCCAAACATCTCGAAGAAAATAATAAAAAATTTGTTCGATTCTTGCATTCTGTGCTAGAATACACAGTATGGAATTCGACCTTCACGCCCCCTACCAGCCGACCGGCGATCAGCCGGATGCCATTGAACAATTGATCTCGGGCCTGCAGCAAAAACAGCGCCACCAGGTGCTGTTGGGCGCCACCGGCACGGGCAAGACGTTCACCATGGCAAATGTCATCTCGCGAATGAACATGCCGGCGCTGGTCATGGCGCACAATAAAACCCTGGCAGCGCAGCTCTATGCCGAGTTCAAAGAGTTCTTCCCGAACAATGCGGTGGAGTACTTCGTATCCTACTACGACTACTACCAGCCGGAAGCCTATGTGCCGCAGCGGGATCTGTACATCGAAAAAGAGACGCAGATTAATGAAGAAATCGATCGCCTGCGCCTGTCGGCGACGACGTCGTTGATGTCGCGCCGGGATGTCATCATCGTCGCTTCGGTGTCGTGCATCTATGGTCTGGGCAGCCCTGAAGCCTATGGCAACGTGGTCAGTCACCTTGAAGTGGGGGGCATTTATCGCCGCAACGCGCTGCTGCGCCAGTTGATTGAGGGGCAATATCAGCGCAACGATATGGAACTGCGCCCCGGTACCTTCCGGCTGCGGGGCGAGACATTGGAGATCTTTCCGGCGTATGAAGACAAGAAAGCGCACCGCATCTCATTCTTCGGGGATGAGGTGGAACGAATCATCACCTTCATTCCGTTGACCGGCGAGGTGGTGGATGAACCCGCCGCACTCGATGTGTATCCGGCGAAACACTTTATCACCCAGCACGAACGCTTGCAGCAAGCCATTACCGATATTGAAGGAGAACTAAACGCGCAGCTCAAATGGTTCAAGGAGCATGAAAAGCTGCTGGAAGCGCAGCGCATCGAACAGCGTACGCTCTACGATCTGGAGATGCTGCGCGAGGTGGGCTACTGCGCCGGAATTGAAAACTACTCCCGCCATCTGGATCAGCGCCCGGCGGGCTCGGCGCCCTGGAACCTGCTGGATTACCTGCCGAGTGAATACCTGCTGATTATCGATGAGTCGCACATGACCATCCCGCAAATTCGCGGCATGTTCAACGGCGACCGGTCGCGTAAGCAAACGCTGGTGGAATACGGCTTCCGGTTGCCCTCGGCGCTGGATAACCGCCCGCTGACGTTCAATGAGTTCGAGCGCAAGATGGGGTATGCCATCTACACATCGGCCACGCCCGGGCCGTATGAAATGGAACACGCTGCCCAGGTGGTGGAGCAGATCATTCGCCCGACCGGACTGGTGGCCCCGCAAATTGATGTGCGGCCAACCCACGGACAGGTGGACGACCTGGTGGCGGAGATCAAGAAGCGCACCGAAGTGGGTGAGCGCGTACTGGTGACGACGCTGACCAAGCGTATGGCGGAAGATCTTTCGGAATACCTGATGGAATTGGGCATCAAGGTGCATTACCTGCACTCGGAAGTGGAGACGCTGGAGCGCGTGGGCATCCTGCGGGATCTGCGCCTGGGCGTGTTTGACGTGATTGTGGGCATCAACCTGCTGCGCGAAGGTTTGGACCTGCCGGAAGTGTCGCTGGTGGCGATTTTGGACGCCGACAAACAGGGCTTCCTGCGCTCCGGCACGGCGCTGATCCAGACCATCGGGCGCGCGGCGCGCAATGTGAACGGCCTGGTGGTGATGTACGCCGACAAGGTGACGGATGCAATGGACATGGCCATTCAAGAAACCAATCGCCGCCGCGCCAAGCAGGTGGCCTATAACCAGGAGCACGGCATTGAGCCGGTGACGATCATCAAAGCGGTCCACGACATCACCGAACACCTGACGTCTGGCGCGGGTGTGTCGGTGGGCGCAGTGGCTGAAGGCCGCGGTGAGTACAAGACCCGCCGCGAGAGCAAGATGCCGTTGAAGGAAATGGAACGGGTGATTAAGGAACTGGAAAACCAGATGAAAGCGGCAGCCAAGGAATTGCAGTTTGAGCGCGCCGCAGCACTGCGCGACCAGATCTATGAGCTGCGCGCCATGTTGGCCGATGAAGCGGACGTACCGCCGTGGAAGAAGGCCAAGCTGCTGGCGGGTGAAGCGAGTTGAAAAAGCACATCTGCGAAGGCTAGCCTTCGCAGATGTTTGTTCGGGTCACTTTGAAATCGACAAATTGATTTTCTGCCGGAAGCCACTCGGTTTTAACCGCCGTGACAAAGGCCGAACGCGGGCCGTCGCGCAGACGGTCGAGCAGCATTTCCAATTGGGATTGCAGCCCTTCGGCCATTACTTCCACCTCACCGTCGCAGGTGTTGCGCACCCATCCGGTCAGGTCGAGCTGCAGGGCGTGGGTGAGGACAAAATAGCGGAAGCCGACTCCCTGAACGTGCCCTTCCACCACGGCATGTACGCGGACGACGGGGTCCTTGCTCATGCCTTATGCTCCACAGACTGGGGTTTGCGTTTGTGGCGCAGCACAGCCGCGCCAATCGCCGCCGGGGGAATCAGCACAATGGTGATCAGAATGAGGTAGGGCAGCAGGTTGCGCCAGGCGGCCAGGCTGGCATTGATGCCCAGTGTTTCCTGTTTCCAACCGGCTTCCAACTGACTGAGCGGTTGACCCAGCGCGCGCGCCACGCCTTCCTCACAGCCCAGCCCATCTTTGTACTGGATAATCAGTTTAAGCAGGGCGGATGTGCCGAATTTTTGCTGCAGGTAGCCGGTGAAGGAATCGGCTTGAGCGTAGGATAAAAACGCGCCCGAGGCTTCGCGCGGGAATGACGCGCACAAGCCAGCGATGGGCAGCAGGCTTTGGGTTTCGACGGCGCGCGTCAGAGCGCGTTGATAATCGGCGTTGGCGTAGTTCTCCGCCAGCGAGGCCATGCCCTCGCTCAACCAGACCGGCACGCGCGCATAAGCGTCGCCCACCTGGCTGTACTGCAAGATGTGGGTCAGTTCATGGGGGATCTGGCGGCTTAATTCCAGCAATTGATCCGGGCCTTGCGGAGCGGTGATGAGCACCACGCCCAGATCAGGGCTGGCGTGCCCGGCGATCCACGGTTGGCTGGTGAGCTGCATGGCGGTTTGCAGGTCGGCGGCGCTCTCATACACAAAGATGCGCAACGGGCGCGGCGCATCAACCGGGATGACAGCCGAGGCGGACTTCAACCCGCTGCGGGCGGCATCCAGTATGGTTTGCCCGGTGGACAAATCACCGGCATACCAGTGCACGGAAAAAGTGTCGTCGGTCAGCTCCTGCCAGGCAAAGCGGTTGTCGTCGTAATAGAACTCCTCCATGCGGCTTTCCACCTCCACGCCCGATTGCAGCGTGGCACGCAACCAGGCGCGCGTCAGGGCAAACGGCCGCAGCGGGTCGCTGGTCAGATCGTGCTGCGCGCTGAAACGACCTTTGGCATCCAGCGTGAGCTTTTGCAGGCGGGTTTCGCTGCCGGTGGGTTGTAGGAAGAGATACAGTTCTTTGATTTGATCGGCGGGGGTGACTTCACCACTGAATGTCAACCGCTCGCCGAAGGTGTAGGCCATTTCAATGCGGCTGAAATTAACGCTCACCTGCGCCGGAACAACAGGTTGCCCGGGCAGCAAACCCACGATAAGCATGGTGATGATCAGCAGCGCCTGAATCAAATTTTCCCCCAATTGGGTTTATTTTTCCGGTTCGTCTTCTTCGCTGTCGTCCGAAACGTCCTGCTCAAGGTAGGTGTTGAGGGCCTCCTCATCCAGCTCGTCAAATTCCATGCTCATCAGGTGAAAATCCGTGGTGAATTCCAGATTTTCGAGCGCAGTCTCGATGAAGTCCATTTCGTCGTCGTCTTCGGCTTCCTCAGCGATCTTTTCCAGTGCTTCGCGAACGCCCTCGCCACCGATTTGCGACAGCGCCCAGGCGGCAGCCATGCGCACATCTTGATCCTCGATGCCGTTGGAAATCATCTCCAGCAGCGGCTCGCGGGCGTTGTCCAGCTCCAGCTCACCGGCAGCGCGCACGGCTTCCAGTTGAATTTCCGGATCGGGATGGTTGACCATCTTCATCACCTGCGGCGCCCACACGGCGTCGGCAGAGCGGCCCATGGCAAACAACGCGCTGATCTTCCATTCCCGACTGCCCGACTCGTAAGCGGATTTGATGAGGGCGGGGATTTCATCGCGGCTGGAATAGCCTAAAGCTTCCAAGGCATGACGGCGCACTTCCGTCGTGTCGTTACCAGTGGTGACTTTGAGCAGCAGTTCTTCCACGCGGTGAAGCGAGTCCTGCGGGATTTCTTCCAACTCGCCCTGATAGATGAAATGTCCGAGAGCAGAGGCGGCAGCGGTGCGGACTTCGGGGTTGAGATCGTTCTCCAGGATGCGCATGAAGGTCGGCAGCAAGTCAAGCGATTCCGCGTCCCACAACAGATCGAGAGCATATTTGCGCGCGCCGGCTTCGCTGTCGTTCAGCGCAAAGCGAGCCAGGGCTTCAAAGCTGAGCAGTGTATCGGTATCTTGAAGTTCGTCCAAATCGGCGAGCAATGAAACACGACGCTCGGCAGTGACCTTTGGCCAGGCTGCTTTCAATGTTTCAAGGTCGGCGTTCGAAAGGTCGGAAAAGCGGTGCAAATAGGTGGGCGAAAAAGGATGCTGGTTGTCCAACAAGGCAGCGACAATTTCCTGGAAAGTCACGTTTTTCTTGTCCATCGGTTAATTCCTTATCAAAAATCAACGAATCGTGATCGGATTGAGCAAGTCGTTGGCCACCAGCACAACCATCAAAATCAGCAGCAAAGCAAACCCAACGGCGTGCACTGTGTTTTCAAATTCCGGCTTGACACGCTTGCGGAAGAGGATTTCCGGCAACACAAAGAGGATTCGACCGCCATCCAACGCAGGCAGCGGCAGCAGATTGGTGAGGCCCAGCGCCACCGAGATGAAGCCGGTGAACCAGAAAATATCCAGGGTGGGCGCCTGTGGATTGGCGGCCTGGGTTTCCTGGTTGATTGCGTCCACTTGTTGGAACATTTGGAAAACGCCGACGATGCTGACCACGCGGGCGGCATCACCGGATACCTCGCCGCGGATCAGGCGCACGGGCATCATGATGATTTCACGGCTCATCTCCAGCGTGTCTTTCACACCTTCAACGGGAGCCTGCATCAGGCTGACCGGTTGGTAAGTGATGGTTTCATTGAGCATGACGCCCAGCGGGCCTTGATCAGCCGGCCATGTGGTCCGCGGGGTGGCGCGCAGTTCAATTGTCGCATCACCGCGCTGGACCGAAAAGACCATCTCTTTGCCCAGATTGTCCTGGGTGATGGAGCGCAGCTCGGTCGAATTGGCGGGTGACAGGCCGTTGACGGTCAGGATGACGTCTTCCGGCTGGAAACCGGCGGTTTGGGCCGGGGTGGCGGCCGTCACATCGGCAATTTGAATATGGCGGATGGGCAGGCCGTCGCGGGCGATGATGATGGTGAAGATCAACGCGCCGACCAGCAGGTTCATCACCGAGCCGCCCAGCAGAACCCCCAGACGTTTCCAGGGGTTGGCGGCTGCCAGCCCACCGGGCACATTCGGGTCGTTTTCACCTTTGGGGCGCACAAACGCGCCGAACGGAATCTTGTTGAGGGTGAACTCGGTGCCGCCCCAAGTGCCGATCTTCAACAGCCGGGGAGGAAAGCCAAGCCCGAATTCTTCCACTTCCACTTTAAACAGGCGCGCCAAGAGGAAGTGCCCCAGCTCGTGCAAGAATGCCAGGGCGCCAATGGCGATGATGAATTTCACCAGGTTCCAAACAAAACCCAAAATCGAATCCATATCTAACCCACTTTCTGGTAGCAATAATCGCGCCAGAGGCGACAATTTCGATTCATTATAACGTTAATTTGTAAGCACAGGATAAGAGCTAGGCTGCCTGTGGAGGGTTATCCACCCGATGGGCGGCACCCCCGGCCGCGGCGCTGATCACCTGACGAACGCCGTGCACAGCCTGCAAACGGTCTTGCACCCGGGGGGCGTATTCCGACAGGGTGAGCACGTGAACATTGGGGCCGGCATCCAGCGTGTAGAACACCGGCAGACCTTCACGGCGCCATTGGCGCACGTATTGCATGATGGCCAACGAGGTGGGCGCCCAGTAGAACAGCGCCGGTGACGAGGTCATCATCACCGCGTGCATCATGTTGCTGTCCAGCTCAACAATGTCCGCCAGGGCGGCAAAATCGCGCTCCAATAGCGCGCGACGGCAGATCTGCAACCGGCGGGGCGCATCGGCCACGCGGGCGGCTTGCAAAGGGCTGCTGGCGGCCAAAGCATGCCCCTCGGTGGAGCCGACCGGTTTGTGTCCGGTTTCGACCACGGCGATACAGTCCACCAGCGACCAGTGCTCCGGCGCGGCTAGCGAACCGGCGTAGGACTCGGCGTCAGATGCGCCCATTTGCCACTCGACAAACCCGGCGGGAACCGACCGGCAGGCCGAACCCGACCCAAGGCGCGCCAGGCGCGAAAGCTGCGGCTCCGACAGGTCCAGGCCTGCGGCGTGCGACGCAGCCACCGCCAGCGCGGCAAAGGCTGCCGCCGACGAGGCGATGCCTGCGCCAGTGGGGAAGTTGTTGCGGCTGGTCACAGTGGCTCGCCGGGTTGTGCCTGCCAGGGCACGCACCGCATCCAGAAAGTGGGATACGCGCTCCAGCGACGCGCCGCTTTGCTCCGCGCCGTTGAGCACAAGCCGGTCGCGCGGGGTGTCCTCATCGAAGGTGACGGTGGTGCGCGCTTCCAGCCCGGCCAGGTTCATCGAGATCGAGCTGTTGACGGGCAGGCGCAGGCGTTCGTCGCGGTTGCCCCAGTATTTGATGAATGCGATGTTGGGATGGGCGATGGCGGTGGTTGACGGAGAAGCCATTAGCGGAATCCTTTCAGCAAAAGTGTATCATGAAACACATCTGGATTGAGTGAGTGGCTGATACAATGGAGCGTAGAGTAGTATGTTTTGTGGATGACCTGCATGACAAGCAGGTGCTATTGGAAACCTTACAACAGGGGTATGCGGCATGAAAATCAAAGCGGCGAACACCATTTTGTATTGCGATCGATGGGAAGAAACGGTCGCGTTTTATCGGGACGGTTTGCGTTTACTGATCATTTCACACACGGACTGGTTTGTGGAATTCAAGCTGAATGAGAGCGCGCGCTTGAGTGTGGCGAACGCGGCGCGCACGAGCGTGAAGAGCGGCGGCGGGAAGGGCATCACCATCAGTCTGCAGATCAATGAGATTGAGCTGTTGCACGCTGAATTGGCTGCCGCCGGGATTGTCACCTCGCCGATCAAAGAGGTGTGGGGCTCCAAAGCCCTGTACGTGCATGATCCGGAAGGAAACCGGCTGGAGTTTTGGGAAGGC
>DAOUGY010000196.1:0-7407 GCA_034428975.1 Anaerolineaceae bacterium
GATGTGCCGCAGTGCATTCAGCCCGCCGGTCGGGCCTCTTTGATATAATCACTCGCATGTCCTTCCAGCGAACCCTGCTCCTTGCCGCGCTGCTGCTTCTGGCAGCCTGCGCTCCGGCCCCACAGCCGGCCCCCGAACCCACGCCGCCGCCCTCCGCCGCGCCAACCCTCACGCCCACGGCGGCGCCCAGTCCCACCACTGCCCTGCCGCCCACGCCCACCGCACTGCCGGTGGTGATTCGCGCCACCGTCTGGCAGCAAGACCCGCAAGTGCCGGTGTTGATTTATCACAACTTCCTGCCCGACCGCTACCCCGAATCAACCGGCATGAAGATGCGCCTGGGCGAACTGCGCGGGCAATTGCAGCGGTATTACGACGCGGGCTTCAGTCTGGTGTCACTGGAGGACTGGCTATCCGGTAATTTGAGCGTGCCGCCCGGCCGCAAGCCGTTGATTCTTACCATCGACGATGCCTTCCTGGCCCAGCAGCTCTCGCTGACCGAAAACGGCGACCCTTCGCCCAAGACCGGCGTGGGCGTCATCTGGCAGTTTGCGCAGGAGCACCCCGATTTCGGCTTCGCGGTGAGTCTGTCGGCCATCATGGGTGACAAGCTCTTCGCCAACATCGACACCGGCACCTGGTGGATCACCGGCGACGGCTGGGAAGATGCACTGGGCCGCACCATCGCCTGGGCGCTGGACAACAACGTCGCCGTGCACAATCACACCTATACGCATGTTTTACTGGACCGCACCGCCCCGCGCGACATCACCGCGCAACTGGCCAAAAATGACGAAACCGAACGCACGCTGCTGGCACGGGTGCAGCGCAGCGATTTGAACGACCAAATCAACAACGTCATTGTGCTGCCCGAAGGCATTTGGCCGGCCGATGCCGCCGGGATCGGCGCGCTGACGGCCTACACCAACCCGGAAGGCCGCCCGGTGGAAGCCATTCTGGAAGCCGGGTACGACCTGAAATTTCTTTCCGCGCCTTACGTCACGAATTTCGACCGCTTCCACATCCCGCGCATGATGGCCGGGGTCACCTTCCCCATTGACGAAATCACCCGCCGCGCGGCCGAATTCCCCGCCGCAGCCGCCTGCGACCTGTCGCTGGACGAGAGCCGCATCCAGGATGTCGATTATCTGACCGGTGAGGTGC
Organism: Anaerolineaceae bacterium; assembly: GCA_034428975.1. Lineage (GTDB taxonomy): Bacteria > Chloroflexota > Anaerolineae > Anaerolineales > Anaerolineaceae > DAOUGY01. The sequence continues at coordinate 1,165 of DAOUGY010000196.1, forward strand.
GCGCCGCCGTCGAAGCGCAGCGCTGCCCGCCGGGCGTGTATGTGCTGCCCGGTTTGCTGCTGCGCGCGCAGGATGGCGCCGTGTCCCCCATTTCTATCGCCCAACCCTGACGCCATGGCCGATTCATCCCCCATCCCCGGCGGTCCCTTCCCCGACAGTTACTGGGTGCTGCCCGGCCGTCTGCTGGCCGGCGAATACCCCGCCGATTCCGGCGAACCGGCCACGCGCCGCAAGCTGGACGCGCTGCTGCGCGCCGGCATCACCTCCTTCGTCGACCTGACCCGCCCCGGCGAGCTGCCGCCGTATGACGGGTGGTTGCGCGAAGAAGCCACCGACTACGGTCTGACGGTTGAGCACGTCCGTTTTGCCATCCCCGACTTTGGTACGCCCGACGCGGCGTTGATGAACGCCATCCTCGATCACATCGACGCGCGCCTGGCAGCCGGACAGGCCGTGTACGTGCACTGCCGCGGCGGCATTGGGCGCACCGGCAGCACGGTGGGTTGTTTTCTGGCGCGGCGCGGGCTGCCCGCCGGGCAGCGCCTGACCGAGCTGGCCCGCCTGCGCGCCGCCTGCCCCTCGGCCATCTGGCCTTCGCCCGAAACACCCGACCAGCGCGATTTTGTATTGGGTTGGGAACAAGGCCAATCATCCGAACGTACGCGCTCTGATCCATAAAAAAAGCGGGCCAACGCCCGCTTTTTTCTTGTCTCAAGCTCCCCTACTCGTCATCCCGCATCTTCAATGCCTTGCGCAGACGCGTTTCGTCAAATTCAATCACAATTGTACCGTTGACATCAAATGTTGGCGTGGTTTCGTTGCCGTTGGCCCATTTACGCACCTGCGCCGCCGCGCCGGGCGTGGTGGTGATGTTGACCTCGGTGAACGGAATGTTGTGCTTCTCCAGCCAGACGCGCGCGCGCCGGCAGCCCGGGCACCAGTTGGTGCAGTACATCACCACGCCGCTCCTGGGCAGTTCGGCGGCCTGCTGCGGAGCCTCGCGGTATTTTTCGGGCACAATGCGGTTCAGTTCCTCGAACAGCACATCATTGCTGGGTTGTTCGTCGATGTCGTGAATGTCGATATAGCGCACGATCCCTTGCGGGTCGATGATGAAGATCGCCCGTTCACTGTGCCCTTCGCTGCGGAGCACGCCGTACAGCTCGGCCACCTCGCCGTGCGGCCAGAAATCCGAGAGCAGCGGATAGGAAATATCCCCCAGGCTTTCCGCCCAGGCTTTCAAGCAGGGTATGTGATCCACGCTGATGCCCAGAACCTGGACATTCATCCCTTCAAAACGAGACTTGAGCAGCTCGTACGAAGGGATCTGCCCCGTTCATATCGGCGTCCAGGCCAGCGGGAAAAAGACCAGCACAACCGTCTTGCCGCGCAGGCTGCTCAAACGCACGGATGTGTCGAGGTGGGAAGGCAGCGTAAAATCAGGCGCGCTCGCTCCGAGGGTGATCTTCATCGCCGTTCTCCAATTTGAGGATAGATCGATTATAGTCCGATTTAACGGTTCCGGCATTAGCGGTGAATCAAATGCACCGCGGTGGCCTTAAAACTGGCGGTGACTTCCTGTCCCACATCCAGCGCCAATTCGTCCGCCGAGGCACGCGTGATCAGCGCCACCAACTGGAAACCACAATCCACCACCACGCGCACCAGCGGACCCTGCGGCATCAATCGCAGCACGCGACCTTTCAGGCGGTTGCGCGCGCTGGACGGACCGCTTTCGCTGCGCCACAGAGTGATATCTTCCGGGCGCAGGCACACCAGCACGGCGCGTTCGGGCAACGCTTCACCCACCGCTTCCAGCAGGTAGCCGTCGGCCTGGATGGAGAGCAGGCCATCTCTGCCGCTCACCACCTTGCCGGGAATGACCGTCTCCACCCCCACAAACCCGGCAATTTCCGGGTTGGCCGGCGCGGTGAAGACCTCCTGCGGTGTGCCCACCTGGCCCAGGCGGCCGTTGAAGATCACCGCCACACGGTCACCCATCAACAACGCCTCGTTCAGGTCGTGCGTCACCAGCAGCGTGGTGATCTTCAACTCGCGCAGCAGCGGCTGAAAGTCTTCCAGCAGGCGCATGCGCGTGGGCGCATCCAGCGCGCTGAACGGCTCATCGAGCATGAGCACATCCGGGTTGAGCGACAGAGCGCGCGCCAGGCTGACGCGTTGTGCCTCACCGCCGGAAAGCGCCAGCGCGCGGCGTTTGCGCAGCGCCGTGATGCCCAGGCGTTCCAGCCAGAGCTGTACGCGCTCGTCGATATCCGCCTTCTTCATGCCGCGAAAGCGCAGCCCGGTGGCGATGTTATCGTATACGGTGCCGTCCAGCAGCAGCGGCGCCTGAAAAACCAACCCGATGCGCCGGCGATACTCCAAATTGTCCATCTCGCTCAACGGTTGCCCGTGAAAATGAATTGCCCCGCGCGTGATCGGGATCAGCGTGCTGACCGCCAGCAGCAAGGTGCTTTTGCCCGCGCCGTTGGGGCCAATCACCGCCAGCACCTCCCCCGGCTCAATCGACAGTGCATCCACTTGAAGCACGGTTTGGCTGCCGCGTTTGACTTCCAGATCACGCACGTCCAGAATGGGATTCGTCATTCGTTCGTTCTCCTCGTCATGATTGCTTTAAATCCATCAAGCCTTCAGCGCGCCGGCCAGCATCCCGCGCAAGAAATAGCGCCCCAGAAAGATATACACCACCACCGTGGGCATGGCCGCCAAAAACGCCCCCGCCATTTGCACATTCCAGGCAATGACCTGACTGCCGGCCATGTTGTTTAAGCCGACCGTGATCGGCCAGTTGGACGGGCTGGTGAGCACCACCGCAAACAGAAAATCGTTCCAGGCCTGGGTGAACTGCCAGATCAGCACCACCACAAAGCTGGGCACCGAGAGCGGCAGCATCACGTTCCAGTAGGTTTGCAACATGCTGGCGCCGTCGATGCGCGAGGCCTCGATCAGCTCTTTGGGGATGGTGGCGTAATAATTTCGAAAAATGAGCGTGGTGATCGGCAGGCCGTAGATCACGTGCGTCAGCACCAGGCCGGGCAGCCCGCCGTACAGGTGGATGCTGCGCATGAACTCCACCAGCGGGATGAGCACCGCCTGATATGGGATGAACATGCCGAACAGGATCAGGGCGAAGACCGTGTCCGCGCCGCGGAATTTCCACTTGGCCAGCACAAAACCATTCATTGAGCCCAGCATGGACGAAAGCAACGCCACCGGCAGCACCATGTTGACGCTGTTCCAGAAGAACGGCGAGAGTTTGTCGAAGGCCTCGATGAAATTGGCGAATTGAATGCGCGAGGGCAGGTCCCACATGGTGCGCAGATTGATCTCGTCGAAGCCTTTCAGGCTGGTGGCCAGCACCACATATATGGGCAGCAGGAAAAAGCCCGCCGCGACCAGCAGCGTCAGATACAGCGGCAGTTTGCGCAGCGCCGGGGATTTCACAGCTCATTCTCCGAGCGCAGCGAAAGCGCCAGATAGGGGATGATCAGCAGCGAGACACTCAACAGCAGCATCATACCAATGGCCGCGCCGCGCCCGAAGAAATACCCGTCAAAGGTGGTCTGCCACATGTAAATGGACGGCACGTCCAGTTGGAACTGCTTGCCGGCGATGGCATAGATCAGGTCGAACACTTTGAGCGAGATGTGCCCGAGAATGATCATCGCGCTCAACGTCACCGGGCGCAGCAGCGGCAGCACAATCTTGCCCAGAATCTGCCATTCCGATGCGCCGTCCACGCGCGCCGCTTCGCGCAGTTCGTCGGGGATCGAGCGCAAACCGGCCAGATAAATCGCCATGGTATAGCCGGACATCTGCCAGATGGCCGGGATGGCGATGAAGGCGATGCCCCAAATTGGGGTGGTGTACCAGGAGTTGATCAGCCCATCCAGGCCCAACTGGTCAAAGAGCAGATTCAGGCCGCTCAAACGCGAGCCTTGCGCCGGGTTCATCAGCCAGCGCCAAACCACGCCGGTGACAATGAACGACAGCGCCATGGGCAGCAGGAAGATATTGCGAAAAATGCCCTCGCCGCGAATGTTCTGGTCGAGCAGCACCGCCAGCAACAGCCCCAGCGCCAGGCAGCCGCCCACAAACACCACCGTAAAGATCAGCGTGTTGCGCACGTCCACTTGAAAACGGGCGTCCTGGAACAATTCGAAATAATTGCGCCAACCCGCCCAGCGTAGATCCGGCAGCAGCCCTTTCCACTGACTGAACGAGACGCGTGCCGTCCAGGCAATGAAGCCGTACACAAACACGCCAATAGCCACAATGGACGGCAGCACCAGCAGGATGGACTGCACCATTTCCAGCCGGTTTTGCATACCGACACCCGAGGGCAAGAATTGCGTTCGAGACGCAGGCCTGGGCATGGAGACTTCCCGCCGCCGGATCATGGACACGGCCCCGAATTGCGGCAGGCCGCCAGCAAACCGGCCTGAAAGCGCTGCACGTCATGCGTTGCCAAAAAACTGCCCAGCGCGTCGTTGATCAAGGTCTTCCACGAATCGTTGGCCACCACGCCGTGCGCCAGCGAGCCCACAATCACGTCCGTTGACCAGTCGTCCATCGCCGATTGCAAATACTCGTCGTACAGGCTGCGGTCGGCGTCTTTGCGCGCCGGAATGGAGCCTTTCAACGGGTTGAAGGCGTCCTGACCTTCGCGCGAGCCAAGAATGGTCAGCCAGTCGATGGCCGCCTCGCGGTGCGGGGCATTGGCCGAAAGGGTGAACGAATCAGACAGGAATTGGAACGCGCCGCGCGTGCCGGGCACTTGCATCCAGCCAAAATCGACGCGCGGAACCTTTTTCAGCTCCTTATAATAGCCTTCCACCCAATCGCCCATGATGTTGAAGGCCGCGTCACCGTTGACCACCAGTTGCGCGGCATCCTGCCAGGTGAGCGAAGAAGCGTCGCTGTTGGCGTATTCGAGAATTTTGCCAAACTTCTCCAGCGCGCGGGTCACCAGCGGATCGTCCCAACCCATATCGCCGGTCCATACCGCATTGTAGCGGCCCGGCCCCAGCACCGAAAGCAGCACCGTTTCCATCAGGTGCATGGCGGTCCACTGCTCGCCCAGCGCCAGCGGCGTCATGCCGTCCGCCTTCAATTGATCCAGCGCGGCAATGAAATCATCCAGCGTGACCAAATCGGTGGGGTCGATTCCATGAGCCTGTAGCACGCGCGGGTTGTACCACAACACATTGGAGCGGTGAATGTTGACCGGCACCGAATAAATTTTGCCATCCTGCGAAATGAGCGGGATGAGCGACTCGGGCATCACCTCCAGCCAGCCTTCGCGCTCATACAGGAAATTGAGCGCCTCCACCTGATTGGCGGTGACGTAGGTGCCGATGATCTCCTGACCGGCGTGGGCCTGCCAGCTGTCCGGAGGGTTGTCGGCCTGCAGACGCGTGGCCAACACCGAGCGCGCGTTGGTGCCGGCGCCGCCCGCCACGGCCGCATTGATAAATTCAATATCGGGGTATTGCTGCTGGAACAGGCGAATCATGGCCGCCAGCCCGGCTGCCTCGCCGCCGCCTGTCCACCACGAAAAAACCTCCACGCGATTGCGGCTGTCCGATCCGGGATGGGGCGTGACGGCCGGGCCGGTGCAACCGGCCAGAAGCAGCGCCGCCGCTGCCAACCTCACCAGGCCCTGCCACAATCGATAGCCGGGTTTCATGCCTGCTCCTCATCCGCGTGGTCTCCGCGCTTCGCGCGGGTGTGATATATTCTTAACGGAGGTTCAACCCCAAATTCCTTTGTCCCAATTATAATGGCCTATCAGGAGAACGCAGGATGGATCGAACGGTTTTCGAAGGATTGGTTAAAGACGCCGTCGCCAATTTGTATGATTATGCGGCGCTGGAGTCGCATCCCTTGCTGTTCTCGCTGATGAAACCGCCCGAGGGCTATTCCGGCAGTCCGAGCCAGTACATCCGTCAGATTTTCCTGGAAGCCATTGAGCAATTGCGCCCGTCCGGGCGTGATATTCAGCCCAGCCTGCCGGAATGGCGTCCGTACCTGATTTTGCACGAGCGCTATGTGAAGGGCATGAGCCCGTATGACCTGGCGGTGCATCTCTCGATCAGCGACCGCCAGTTGCGCCGCGATCATCACCGCGCGTTGAACGCGCTGACCTCGATTCTGTATGCCCGGCTGTATGAAGGCCAGACGGCTGAAATCGAGCCGGTTGACGAAACCGGTCTGCTCAGC
>DAOUGY010000197.1:0-24383 GCA_034428975.1 Anaerolineaceae bacterium
TGGCAAACGAGCCGGACGCAATCGCCGCGCCGATCTCGCGCGGGCTGTAATGAACGTCCGCCAGGGCGAGCACGCGCTCCACGCTCCAGCCGGTCTCCTGCTCAATCGTCATGCGCCCGGCCGGGCTGACCACCAGGTGGGTTTCAATCCCGGTGTCGCGCAGGGCCTGCAGCAGGCGAATACCCAGAATGGCCCCCGACGAGCCGGAAATCCCCGCCACCAGGCGTTTTGTTTCACTCACGGCCGCGTCCCCCAGTGAATCGCCATCGTGCCGAACATCACGCGCCGGAACCCGACCTGCGTGAAGCCGGCCTCAATCATGCGCTGCTGCAGGGCTTCGGCCGTCAAAAAGGCCTCGGACGATTCGGGCAGGTAGGTGTAGGCGTCGCGCTGGCCAGTGAGCAGCGTGCCCAGCCACGGGATGATGTGATGCATGTGAAAGCGAATGAACGGGCTGAGCAGCGAAGGGCGCGGGCGGGTGGTATCGAGCGCCACCATGCGCCCACCGGGGCGCAGCACGCGGCGCTGTTCGGCCAAAGCCAGCGGAAGGTCGGTCACGTTGCGCAGCAAATAGCCCGAAACCACCGCATCAAAGGCCTCATCCGGGAAGGGCAGGCGCAGGGCGTCCGCCGCCGCCCAGCGCAGCGCGGCGCCGTTGCGCTGTCCCACGCGCATCATCTCCAGCGTAAAATCCGCGGCGGTCACCTGCGCGCCGGGTGTCTGGCGCAGCGCTTCACGCGCCAGGTCGCCGGTGCCAGCGCCCAGATCCAGCAGGTCGCCGCCGTCCGGCAGCGCCGCGCGGCGAATCACTTCACGCCGCCAGGACAGGTCCTGACCGCCGGTCATCAGGCGATTCATTAAATCATAACGGGGAGCAATGCGCGTGAACACGCCCTGCACATAACGGGCGCGCTCCACGCGCGGATCCTTATTCGTCATCTGAGAACGGCACCCACACCAGCACGGACGTGCCGGCGCCTTCTTCCGAGGTAATTTCCACATCGCCGCCCACGTTGCGCACGCGCGTCTGCATGTTCAACAGCCCGTTCCCGATACTCAGGCGCACTTTTTCCATATTAAACCCGCGACCGTCGTCGCTCACTTCCATCAGCACGCGGTCGGGCGTCGTCCATACCGACACCTCCACGCGCCGCGCGTGGGCATGTTTGGCCACGTTGGCCAGCGCCTCCTGGCAGATGTGAAACAAAGCAATCGCCGGGGCGTCCGGCAGACGCGTCAGCCCGTCGGCCGGCCCCTGCAGGCTGACTTCCACCAGCGTGTTGGCGCGGAACTCGTTCACCAGCCGTTTCAGGCCCTCCATCAGGCTTTCATCGTGCAGTTGGCGCGGGCGCAAATCCAAAATATAAGCGCGAATATCGCGGATGGTGTGATTGAGGTCGTCGATGGCCTGATGAATGGACTTGTGCGCCTGTGCCGGTTCTTCATCCATCAACAGGCGGGCGTGCTCCAGCGTCAGGCCTACGGCATAAATCGATTGGATGATGCCGTCGTGCAGGTCCATGCCGATGCGCTCGCGCTCTTCCAACACCGCCAGCCGCCGCCCTTGCAGGCTGAAGTTGGCGTTTTCAATAGCGGTCGCCACCCATGCGCTGATGGCCTGCAAAAACTGCATCTCCAGCTCGTCCAGCGGTTCGGGATGACAGGTGGCCACGCACAGCACCCCGGCCAGGCCCTGCCGTCCGTTGAGCGGAAAAACGGCGATCTGGTGAATGCAGCCAGTCAGCAGCGCGCGGTTGAAATCGCGGCCGATGGCGTTGGTGACCGTCATCAGACGCGGCTGCCCGCTGCGCGCCACCGAGCCAATGATGCCCTCACCCAGGGCAAATTCGCGCGGCAGCCACAACTCGGGGTACGAACCGCGGTGCAGCACGAGACGCAGCACCTTGCTTTCTTCCTGCCGTAAAAAGACCTCGCCGATCTCGAGGTGCAGGTAGTCCATCACCTGGGTCAGCGCCTTGTTTAAGATCAAATCCACGTCCGAGGAACTGGCCAGCGTGGTCGCCAGTTGGTTGAGCAGCGCCAGGTTTTCATTGCGGCGCGTCAACACCTGATCGCGCTGCACCAGCTCTTTGTACTGGCGCGCGTTGGCAATCGCCACCGCCGCGTAAGCCGCCATCATCTCAATGATGCGCTCGTCGTCTTCGCTGAAGACCCCGCCGTCTTCTTTATCGGTCAGGTAAATCTGCCCCAGCGCGCGCTCGCCCATGCGAATCGGCACGCCCAGGAAGCTGGACATCGGCGGGTGGTGCAGCGGGAAACCCGTGCTGCGCGCATCATCGCTGATGCGATCCAGCCGGATGGGCCGTTCCGCGTGCATCAATGCGCCGATCAGACCCAACCCCACCGGCGGGTGCGCCATCAGGCTGATCTCTTCCCCGGTCATCCCCACGGGAATGAAGGCTTCCAACTGGCCGTTGATGTCCAGCACCCCCACCGCGGCATAGCGCGCCTGGGCCATCTCGCGCGCCAGCTCGGCAATGCGCTGCAGCAGTGAATCGAGGCTGACGTCGCGCACCAGTTCCAGGCTGGCCTGGTGCAGCGCCAGAAGGCGTTCTTGCAGTTGTTCGCGGGTAAGCAGGGGGGTGGCCATTCCAGTCGTCCGTCCTTATGGGTCCATTGTACCGGATGGCATCCGGTTTCGTCAAACGCGAAGATTGTACTCCGAAACGGAAGGAGTGGAAAAGCGTTTTATGGAGTATTATAATCAGAGTAGGAGATAATAACGATGTTCGACAGCCTGTTTCAGCGAAAGAACGAAGAGGAGCGCATGCGCAGCGAAGGCCGCCTGCCTCCCGGTCAATCCCTTACCCAAAAATTCCCCGTGCTGCATTACGGCCCGGTACCGCCCTTCAACCCCGCCACCTGGGATTTCCGCGTGTGGGGCGAGGTGGAACAACCCCTGCAGCTTGGCTGGGACGAGTTCAACCAGTTGCCGCGCACGCGTCTGGTGATGGATATTCACTGCGTGACGCGCTGGAGCAAATTCGACACCGCCTGGGAAGGCGTGTCGGTGCGCACCCTGGTGGAGAACGGTCTGATCAAACCACTGCCCACCGCGCGCTATGTGCTGCAGCATGCCGAATACGGTTTCACCGCCAACCTGCCCCTGGAGGTTGTGCTGGCTGAAAACTTCCTGATGGCCACACACTTCGACGGCGAGCCGCTCACGCCCGATCACGGCTACCCGCTGCGCGGCGTGGTCGGCGCCCTGAACGATCAGCCCGATCTGCCCACTCCCTACTTCTGGAAGGGCGCCAAATGGCTGCGCGGGCTGGAATTCATGCCGCGCGACCGGCGCGGCTTCTGGGAGCAGGCCGGTTATCACAACAATGCCGATGTATGGAACGAAGAACGCTTCGGCTAAGCACTCCTCCTCTGTACACAACGGGCGCTCGATGCGCCCGTTTTTTTTGATGGTCATGTGACCCGTGATTTGCGTTGTGCCTTTCATCGCCTGCCGAATGTGAGCCGCGTGCATTGCGCCCGTCTGGATGAATCCGTACACTGAAGTGTAAAAAGGAGATCGTTCGGATGAACATTGTCCAGGAAACTGCCGCACCCCCCGTCGTCGATCTGCGCGATCCCGCCGCGCTGCCGACCATGAAACAACTTGCTCCGCTGTTGGCCCCCTATCAACGCGCCGACACGCGCCGTGCCTTGATCCAATTGGTCACCACCCTCCTGCCCTTCCTGGGCCTGACCGTGCTCATGGCACTCAGCCTGCGCGTATCTTACGGATTGACGTTGTTGTTGGCCTTGCCCACCGCCGGCTTACTGGTTCGCCTGTTCATTTTCTTTCATGATTGCGGCCACAATTCCTTCTTCCCTTCGCGCAGCGCCAACAGATGGGTCGGGTTTTTGCTCGGCGTGATCGTCTGGACGCCCAGCGAAAGCTGGTGGCACGCCCATGCCGTTCATCACGCCACCAGCGGCAACCTGGACAAGCGCGGCGTCGGCGACGTGACAACCCTGACGGTTGACGAATACCGCGCCCTACCCGTGCTGGAGCGCATCGGGTACCAGCTTTTCCGCTTCCCGCTCATCATGTTCGGCCTTGGCCCGGTGTACACTTTCATCATTCTGCACCGCCTGCCCAGCCGCAAATTGGGCCGTAAAGAAAACCTGAACGTGCTGTACACCAACCTGGCCATCGCCGCCACAGCCGTGGCCGCCAGCTTTTTGCTGGGCGGGTTCATCAACTACGTCAAGATCGTCCTGCCGGTCATCTGGCTGGGTGGAATGGCGGGCATCTGGCTGTTTTATGTGCAGCACCAATTCCAGGGCGTGTACTGGGCGCGCGATGCGCAATGGGATTATGTCGCCTCGGCATTGCTGGGCGCGTCCTATTACCGGCTGCCCGCCGTGCTGCAGTGGTTCTCCGGCAACATTGGCTTTCACCAGATTCACCACCTCAGCCCGCGCATCCCCAACTACCAACTGGAAGCCTGCTACCGTGAGAACGAGTTGATCCGCCGCCATTCTCAGGTGATTTCCCTGAAAGAAAGCTTCCGAACCGTGCGCCTGGCCTTAATTGACGAGAGCAACCGCGGACGGTTGCTCAGTTTTCACGATCTGTTGTAAGAAAAAGGGGGATGCCGGTTGAGGCGTCAGCGCGAGATACGCCGGGCGTAGATCGCCAGGCCCAACCCGCCCAACAAAACCACGCCGCCGATGATGGCCAGCAGCGGGGAAGTGCTGCCAGGTTCATCGCTGCCCGCCGGCTGCGCCTGGCTGCTGAGCTGCGCGCCAAAATCCAGCGTGGATTGGTCGCCGGCGCGCACCGTCAGGGCGTAATTCAAGCGTGTGGTGGGATTGTAACCCTGCGGCGGCGCTACGCTGACGTTGTAATCACCTTCGGGAATATCCTGAAAACACACCGGTTTGCCGTCGTCGGTGGTGGTGCCCGTCAGCGATACGCTCCCCAGCCGGTCGCTCACGCTCACCGCACCGCCGGCAATCGACTCTTCGGTTTCCTCGGGCAGCGCATTGCCGTTGACATCGTCAAACAGGTACACGCACACCTGGGCAAACCCCTTAAACGCCGTCGGGCTGGGCAGCAGCGAGGTGGGTTGCACCTGCGGCGCGGTCGTGGGCGTGGGCGTCACCATGGCGATCAGCAGCTTGCGGCCAATCTGCAAGAACTGGCAATCGTCCCCGGTCAGGCCGTTCAATTCATTTAATTGCTGCTCGGTGATCCCATTGATCACCGCAATGCGCGCGCAGTTATCGCCGGATTGCACAATGTAATAGATGTTGCCGTTGGCTTCGGCGGTGGGGGTGGTGTAGTACACCTGCGGCAGGCGCGAATCGGCCGCCGCCTGCTGCACGAAGATGAATCCGCTCAACAGGATAAGGATTAAAGCAAGCGACAAGGTTTGGCGTCGTTTCATGGTGTATACATTCCCAGAAAAGATTATATCATCATTGCTCGCGCCGCCGCATCCCCCAACCAATCGGAGCCTGTCCGGCCCGGCCGCTGGGGTATAATTTTGAGCATGAATCCCGATTGTTCGCGTCCCACGCGCTTGCCTGCCGGCCGGCTCTGGCTGCTGCCGGTGTTGTTGGGTTTGCTGCTGGGCGCCTGCCAGCCGGCGACGGTCACCCCCACCGGCACGCCCACGCCCGTTCCGCCCACCCTGCCGCCCACCGCCACCATTAACTGGTTCCCCATCACCGCCACCGCCACCGTGCTGCCCACGTCCACCCCGCTCACCACGCCCACGCCGGCGCTGCTGCCCGAGCCAGGCGCGCTGATCCTGTCGGACGATTTTTCGCCATCCACAGCCTGGAGCACGACACGCAGTGAAGCGGGCAGCATTGCCTTTGGCAACAACGAGCTGACCCTGGCGGTCACGCAGCGGCGCAGTCGTTTATATACCCTGCGCGCCACCCCCCGGATGGACGATTTTTATCTGGAGATCACCAGCACCGCCAGCCTGTGCCGCACCGGCGACACCTACGGCCTGCTGCTGCGCGCCGAAAGCGCCCAGGATTTCTACCGGCTGCTGATCGGCTGCGACGGCCGCGTGCGCTTTGAACGCGTCATCCGCGGCGCGGCCAGTCCGCTGCAGGATTGGCAGCCCAGCGGGCAGGTTCCGCCCGGCGCTCCGCTCAGCCTGCGGCTGGGCGTGTGGGCCGAGGGCAGCACCCTGCGCGTCTTCATCAACAACGAAATGCAATTCGAGGTCAACGATAAAATCTGGACCAGCGGCCAGCTTGGCCTGTTCGCCGCCTCGGCCGCTGAAGCGCCGCTCTCGGTCAGCTTTTCCGACCTGCAAATCTACCGCGCCGCCGGGCTGTCGCCGCTGCCCACCGTCACCCCCACGCCCTCCCCCACCCCGGCCCGATAAAACCCTTGCCCGGCATATACCGGTCCAAACATCCACACCGCCCGTGGTACCCACAGCCCTCATCCGATTTTCAGTTTCGTTTTTCATTTTGATATACAATAAATCATGCAGGAACTGCACACTTGATCTTTGTCAACAAACGAGGAGGTTCGCATGTACCACACCATCATCATCGTCGGCAACGCCGGGCGCGATCCGGAAATGCGCTACACACCGTCGGGTGAAGCGGTTACCAATTTCTCCGTCGCCGTATCCGACGGATTTGGTGAGAAAAAGAAGACCATCTGGTTCCGCGTGTCGGCCTGGGGCAAGACCGCCGAAAGTGTCAACTCCTACCTGAAAAAAGGCAACAAAGTTCTGGTGGAAGGCCGCCTGGTGGCGGATGCCAACGGCAACCCGCGAACCTACCAGCGCAACGACGGCAGCACCGCCGTCTCCTTTGAAATCTCCGCCAACACGGTTCGCTTCCTGTCCAGCCGCGGCGAAGGCACCGGCGGCCCTGGCGAGGAACTGGGCGAACTGGGCGAAGACAGCATCCCCTTCTAGGCCGGAGCAGACCGGATGGGCACCCCTCCCCAACCGCCCACCATTCCTCTGGAACTGCCGGACACCTTGCAGCCAACCTATTCCAACCTGGTGCGCATCAGTCACTCGCTGCCCACCTTTGTGTTGGACTTTGCCTGCGCCCTGCCCGGCACTCTGCCGGCCCGCATCGGCGCGCGCGTGCTGCTCTCCCCGCTCAGCGCCAAGCTGCTCTACCGCGCGCTGGGCGAAAATCTGGCCCGCTACGAAGCCATCTTCGGAGAAATTCAGACGCCCGGTGACAACAATCTCGCCGGCGATCTATTCCGTAGCGTGCATCCGCCCGAGCCGCCCGATGGAAAGTGAACCGCATGGATAACCTGAACGAGATTGCCGAAGCCATCCGCGCCGCATTTGATGCGCGCACCAAAGCACGCGACCAGGCCCTGGTGATGGCGCGCCAGATCACGCGCGCGTCCGCGCACACCATCCGCGCCATCCACCGCAGTGAGCACGAACAAACCCAGGCCAACCTGACCGAAGCGCGCAGTCTGGTGCAGGAACTGAAGGCCGGCCTGGTCGATTACCCCGACCTGTTCTTTGCCGGTTACACCCAGGACGCCATCAAGGAGTTTGTCGAGGCCAGCGTGACGGTGGCCATGATTGAAAATCAGCCGCTGCCCACCCCCGAAGACCTGGACGTGGAATACGCCACCTACATGAACGGCCTGGCCGAATCGATCGGCGAACTGCGCCGCCGCTGCCTGGATATCCTGCGGCGCGGCTACTCGGAAGACGCCGAGCGCCTGTTGGGCTGCATGGATGACATCTACGCCCATCTCGTCACCCTCGACTATCCCGACGCCATCACCAACGGTCTGCGCCGCCAGACCGACCTGGTGCGCGGCATCATCGAACGCACCCGCGCCGACCTGACCATCAGTTTGCGCGAAGAACTGCTGCAGCAAGCCCTGCAGACCTTCGCCAAGCGCCTGCCTGCAGACGATGCGCACGATCCGCGCCTCTGAAATTGCCACATTCATGTACTGCCGCCGTGCCTGGTGGTACCACACCCAGGGTATCGAATCGGCCAATCAGGCCGAACTGGCCGGCGGCAGCGAATATCACCGCCAACACGGCCGCCAGGTGCTGCAGGCCCAACTGCTGCGCACCGGCGGCTATGTGTTGCTGGCCATCGCGCTGATCGTGCTGGTGGTGTGGATCACGCTGGAGCTGCTGCCCACATGAGCCCCGCGCTGATCGTGCTCTTCTCCATTCTGCTGGTGGCGGCGCTGGCCCTCTTCATCGCCGCGGCGCGCCGCCAGCGCAGCGCCGGCCTGCCCGGCGGGCGCGTGGTCTACGCCGACACCGGCGCATGGATCAAGCTGGAAAAGCCGCTGTACGACGCGCTCAACGGTCTGACCGGCAAACCCGACTATCTCGTCAAGCACAACGGCGTCATCATCCCCGTGGAAGTCAAGAGCGCCTACGCCCCGGCCGCGCCGTACGATTCGCATGTCATGCAGTTGGCGGCTTACTGCCTGCTGGTGCAGCGCACCACCGGTCAGCGCCCGCCGCACGGATTGCTGCACTACCGCAACCGAACCTTCGCGGTGGATTACACGCCGCAATTGGAAGCCGAGCTGCTGGAAATCCTCGCCGAAATGCGCCGCCAGGAAAAAGCCGGCGAGGCTTCCATCTCGCACGAAGACGCCCTGCGCTGCGCGCGCTGCGGTTATCGCAAAGGCTGCGAACAGCGTTTGTAGTATCCATCCAGGCATTCATTATGATTCAATAAGAATCCCGGATCACGCGCGGCCCTCAATTGGATTTTCGCGCGGAGTATGATAGACTTAATCCACGAAAAATTTTGCAGCGCACATCGGCCGCGCGGCCGGGCGCTGCGTTCCAGTCAGGGGCTCCTGGATGAACCTCCTTCGGCGCTTGATCATCGGATTGACGGCTGTGGCCTGCGCCGGCGCTTTACTGGCGCCGTGGTTTTCGCCCGCCGCGCCGGTGTCGGCCGCCAACGAACCCCCGCCCGCTCCCGAACGAAAAACTTCCATCCGCCTCACCTACACCGCATTTGAATGGTGGATGGTGAACTGGAAGGACAACACCATCCAATGCCGTCTGTTGATCGAGCATGAGGGCATGCCCACCGGTGATGAAATCCTGACCGCCTGCGGCACCAAAGGCCTGGAGGCCTGGGCGGCCACATCGGCCTGCAAGCTGGGCGCCAACTGCAGCGGCGTTTACATGCAGGAAATCGGCGCCCGTTCCGCCGAAAAACAGGTGGAAGTGGAGCTACCCTTGCCTTCGGTGGAGCTCACCCTGGAAGGCTGCAACGCCGAAAACCCCCAGAAAGAATGCACCAACATCCCCATGCTGGTCTTTCAGGCCAGCGAACCCCTGCCCAATGAAAGCGTGATTCGCATTCAGGGCGCCATCAACGGGCAGGGCTTCTCGTGCGCCGGCGACAACTGCGCGCTGGCCCTGGCCCCCACCGATGACAAAGGCGACGTGCTCGAGTTCTGGGCGGAATCGAGCTTCGGTGATTCCAGCGAGCATTACAGCGCCATGCTGCGCGTGCTGCCGCAGGGCGATTTTATGGCCCCCGACGGCGCGTCACAGGACAGCCCGTTGTGGTATGTGGACGTGCTCAGCAGCCAGTACCACGACAGCGATGCCGCCTCGTGCGCCGACATCTGGCAGGTGCTGCCGGACGTGGGCGGCCCGCCGGCCTGGCTGCAAACCCCCGCCCAGGCCTCCGACCTGAAAACCGTGGTGTCCTATTATTATCTGGCGGCCATGCTCATTCAAAACGGCGCCGTGGATGCCTCGGGCTGCCCCAATGGCGGCCTGCAATCCGCCCAGACCGCCAACGCCTGCGGCATCACCAAAGCGTATGAACAGGTGACCGACTGGCAAAACCTGTTCGACAGCGAGATCTACAGCGTGGCGCGCGAAACCGGCATGCCCGCTCAGCTGCTCAAAAACGTCTTCAGCCGCGAAAGCCAGCTCTGGCCCGGCACCTACCACTCCTACCGCGAGGCCGGGTTGGGGCAGATGACCGAGAAGGGCGCCGACACCGTGCTGCTGTGGAACCCCGAATTCTTCGCGCAGTTCTGCCCGCTGGTGCTGGGCCGCGATACCTGCGATCTGGGCTTTGGCAACCTGAAAGCCAACGAGCAAAATATTCTGCGCGGGGCGTTGGTGCGCAAGGTCAACGCCTCCTGCGCCGATTGCCCGATGGGCATTGACCTGACCCAGGCCAACTTCAGCGTGCGCGTGTTTGCCGAGGGGCTGCGCGGCAACTGCGAGCAGGTCAGCCGCATCATCACCGACGTGACGGAAAAATCGGCGGGCGAGCTGTCCAGCTATGTGGATTTGTGGAAGTTCACGCTGGTCAATTACAACGCCGGGTCCGGCTGCCTGGCGCGCGCCGTCAACAAAGTGTGGAATGCCGGTGCGCCCATGACCTGGGAGAATCTGATTTCCTACCTGGAGCCGGTCTGCCGGGGCGGTGCGGATTACGTCAACGATATCACCGGCATGGAAACCCCCGTCCCCACCCCCACCACCTGGGTGGCATTTGGCGAAGCCCCACCCGAGGCGGTCGTCGCCACGCCGCCGGCGGGCACGCAGCTCACACCCACCCCGCAGGCCACCGTCACCCCACCGGCGCCCATGCCAACCCGCGCCCCCACCTCCATCCCGCCGCCCGGGCCCACCACGCCGGCGCCAACCGACGACGAACAACCCTATCCGTAAATCCGGATCATCTCATCCGTTTGCCCTCTCCGCTTGCGCCGCCGTTCCCGGCGGCGTCTCCGTGCGGGCATGAGGACAACCGCGATGGCTTCAAATCTCCCCCCACCCCATTAATCCCCGGTCAAACCCAAGAGATTTCATCCACGGATATTCACGGATAATCCAACTCTCCTCCGCGTCTCCGCGTCTCTGCCGTGAACATTCTCCCCTCAAATCCGCCGCGGACCGCGCAGGCCGCCCAAATGCACCTCCTGCGGTGAGGACGGCCACACCCCGGCCACCTTCCCCCCGCATTTCGGGCAGCCGCCCGCGCCGTCCAGCCGGTAATCCATGATCACATAACCGCTGCGATGAATCAAGCGCTCGCCGCACGCCGGGCAAAACGTATCTTCCAACGAACCCACCCGCCCGGGCAAATTGCCGGCATACACAAAATTCAAACCGGCCTCCTGCCCGATTTCCGCGGCGCGCTGCAGCGTGCGCGCCGGCGTGGGCGCCGTCTCCAGCATCTTGTAATCCGGATGGAAGGCGGTCACATGCCAGGGGATATCGCGCGAAACCGACGCCAGATAACGCGCCGCGTCCCACAGCTCTTCATTGCTGTCATTAAAACCAGGGATCACCAGCGTGACGACCTCCACCCACAGACCCAGTTCGTGCGCCACGCGGATCGTATCCAACACATGCTGCAACACCCCGCCCATCTCGCGGTATCGCCGTGTCTGCATGCTCTTCAGGTCAATTTTATAAGCGCTCAAATACGGGCGCAGCGCCTCCAGCGCCTCGCGCGTGGCATAGCCGTTGGAGACCATCGCGCAGCGCAGCCCTGCCGCGCAGGCTTCTTTGAACACATCTTCGGCCCATTCGGCGGTGATCAGCGGTTCGTTGTAGGACGAAACGATCATATCCGCGCCGCCGCGTTGAGCCAGCGCGACCATTTGCTGCGGCGTGATGCGCTGGCTGTAATGCAGCTCCAGCGCGCACTGCGGGTCGCGCGCCGCCTGCGATGAATACCAGTTCTGGCAAAAGGCGCAGTGGAAATTGCAGCCCAACATGCCAAAGGTCAGCACGCTGCTGCCCGGCAGCACATGCGAAAACGGCTTCTTTTCCACCGGGTCAATCTGCAGCCCGGCGGTGTAGCCCCACGGCACGCGCAGCTCACCGTCGCGATTGAAGCGCATCTGGCAAATGCCGCGCCGTCCGGGGCGGATCCGGCAGCGGTGCGCGCAGGCCAGGCAGCGCACAGCATCCTGTTCTTGCGGTTCCACCAATCGGCCGGGGATCGTAAACGCATCGAGCAAGTCCAGGGTTGCGTTCATACTCACCTCGCTTTCATCTATTATAACCAGTTCAAGTATGCTAAAATCGCCAATGCTATGGATGAAAAAACGCTGAACACCCTGGAATACCCTAAAGTGCTGGAACGCCTGGCCGCCTATGCCGCCTTCAGCGCGTCGGCCGAACTGGCGCGCGCGCTGCACCCCACCCGCGACCTGCAGGAAGCGCGCGACCGCCTGGCCACCACCACCGAGGCGCGCCATTTGCTGAGCGTCAACGATAACATCAGCATTGGCGGCGCCAGCGACGTGCGCCCGCTGGTGGATCTGGCGCGGCGCGGCGGGGTGCTTCAGCCATCCGACCTGCTGGCCGTGAAAAACACGCTGATCGTCGCGCGCGAACTGGCCCGCATCTTTGAAAAATACGCCACGCAGTACCCGCGCCTGGCGCAAATTGCCGCTGTCATGCCGCCGCCAGGCGGGGTGATCGAAGCCATCACCCGCGCCATTTCCGAGCGCGGCGAAGTAATGGATTCCGCCTCCCCCGCGCTGTCCGCGCTGCGCTCTGAGATGAAGGTCGCGCACGAACGTCTCATGTCGCGTCTGGAGCGCATGATCAACGACCCCAACAACGCCGGCGCTTTGCAGGAGCCGATCATCACCCAGCGCAACGGGCGCTACGTCATCCCGCTGCGCGCCGATTTCAAGGGCCGCATCCGTTCCATCGTCCACGATCAGTCTTCCTCTGGGCAGACCGTGTTTGTCGAGCCGCTGGTGGTGGTGGAACTCAACAACCGTTATCAGGAAGTGCAGCTGGCCGAGCGCGACGAAGTGCGCCGCATTCTGGCCGACCTGTCCTGGACGGTGGGCAAGCAACACGAAACCATTGACGCCCTGACTCTGGCTTTGGCGCAGCTCGATCTGGCGCTGATGTGCGCCAAATACGCCGAAGACCTGAAAGCCACCGAACCGGTGCTGCGCGATTTTGAACCGCCATCCGCCAACCACCCTGGCAGCACTGTGCGCCTGTTCCACGCCCGCCATCCGCTGCTCGACCCCGCCACGGTGGTGCCGATCGAAGTGGTGCTGGAGCCGGGCACCTTTGCCGTGGTCATCACCGGCCCCAACACGGGCGGCAAAACCGTCACGCTCAAAACCGTTGGCCTGATGACGCTCATGGCGCAATCCGGCCTGCATATCCCGGCCCAGTCCGGCTCGGAAATCAGCCTGTTCGAAAACGTGTTTGCCGACATCGGCGACGAGCAGTCCATCGAGCAATCGCTCTCCACCTTCTCCGGGCACATCACCAACATCGTGCGCGTGCTGCGCCGCGCCAACGAGCGCTGCCTGGTGCTGTTCGATGAGCTGGGCGCCGGCACCGATCCGCAGGAAGGCTCCGCCCTGGCGCGCGCCATTCTTTCGCACCTGGTGGAACGGCGCATCACCTGTCTGGTGGCCACCCACTACCCCGAGTTGAAAGCCTTTGCGCACGCCACCCCGGGCGTGGTCAACGCCAGCATGGAATTCAACCTGCGCACCCTGCGCCCCACCTATCACCTGACCATCGGCCTGCCGGGGCGCTCCAACGCGTTGGCCATTGTCACCCGCCTGGGCCTGGCCGATGAAATCATCCGGACGGCACGCGCCATGCTCGACCACAACGACCTGCGCGCCGAGGACCTGCTGAACGAGATCCACCACCAGCGCGACGTGGCCCGTAAAGCCCGCAGTGATGCCGACCGCTTGCGCTCGCAGGCCGAAAACCTGCGCAACGAACTGACCAAACGGCTGGAGAAAATTGAGGATGAACGTCAAGCGCTGTTGACCCAGGCTGCCGCCCAGGCCGAGAATGAAATCGCCACGCTGCGCTCGGAGATGGACGACCTGCGCCGCGAACTGGCCCGCGCGCGCCAGCCGCTGGATGCGCTGCGCCCGCTGCAGGAGAAAGTGGAAGAACTGGAAGTCAGCGTGCCGCGCCCTGCGCGCCGGGTGGTGGTCAAGCCAAGCGCCGCGCCACGCCCACTGCGCCCCGGCGACAAGGTACGCCTGCGCTCGCTCAAACTGGATGGCGTGGTCACCGCGCTGGGCGAGAGCGAAGTGGAAGTGCAGATCGGCAATTTGCGCGTGCGCGCCAAACTGAACGACATCGAACGCCCGCAAGCCGCCGGCGATGCCCCCGCCGAAGCGCCGGCAGCCGCGCCTGCGTCCGCCGTTTCCGCAGCGCCGGTCTCCCGCGCCATCTTCCAGCCTTCTCCCGGCATGGAACTGGACATCCGCGGAGAGCGCGCCGAGGACGCCCTGGATGCATTGGATCGTTACCTCGACTCGGCCTACTCCGCCGGTCTGCCCTTTGTGCGCATCATTCACGGCAAGGGCACCGGGCGGCTGCGTCAGGTCATCCGCGAAGCGCTGCGCGCTTCGCCGCACGTTGCATCTTTTGAATCCGGGCAGGACAAAGAGGGCGGCGACGGCGTGACCGTGGCAAAAATCCGTTCCGACTGATCCGTCCCGCCACGGCGAATTCATGGCAAGAACAAAAGGCAGGCGCAGCGCCTGCCTCTTAAATTCAAAAGGTCGATAGTGAAGGTCCCCCGACCACTATCGACCTTCTGCGCAAGTTCCCTGGGCCTGCGCCTTGTAGGCTGTACGTCTAAACCTTTTATACAGCCTGTGCGTAGCCGAAACGTAGACATAAGATCAGGTTTTTGTCTTCGCCTGCATATCGTTCGCAAATTGCTCAAACAACGGCCGGATCTCCGGGTCGCGGGCATGCAGCCCAATTTGATCCAGCGCGCGCTGAAACAGCGTTCGGGTTTGCTGGCTGTCCAACCCCAGGTTGCGCTCCAGGTCCATCCGCACCATGGCTTGCTGCAACTCGTACCAGGGGTTGGAAATGTTCGCCATATCAGACGCCACCTGCTCCAACGCTTGCCGCGCTTCGGCGGTGCGCCCCAGGCGCAGATACACCTTCGCGGCAGCCGTGGTCAAGATCGATTGAGAGGTGGGCAGGACAAAGCGCGCAAGATCCTCGCGAATTTGTTCAATGCGTTCTTGCGCCTGCAACAACTGCGCTTCTCCGGTGGCGATCTCAATCTCGTGCGTCAGGCGCCCAATGGCAATCGGGATATAAATCGCGCCAAAATCCGATTTTCGCGCCTGTTGTTCCACCCGTTTCAGGATGGCCCAACCGTCCGGGTCGCCGCTGCGCAGCAGCGCAAACCCCAGGCGGAATTCGGTATCCAGCATGCGCGGCGGATAGCTGGGAGTTTGCAGTGCCGCACGGAACTGTTGGATGGCGCCGGGCAGGTCGTTCAACAGGCGCAGCATCTCGCCGCGCAGCGATCCGATATCCATCGCCAGCACAGGGTGATTGTGGGTGACGGCGATGTCCTCAACCTGGCGAATGTGCGCCAGGCTCTCATCCAACCAGCCCAGCGCCAGACAAATGCGCGCGGAAAAGACATGGGTGACCGCTGCTCGCAGCCATCCGCGCACATTCTCAAGTTTGTGTAGGGCAATCGCTTCCGATTCCAGCGCCTGGTGGTAATTTCCCAAAAAGAACTGCGTCAGCCCCAGCATCATATAGGCTTGCCCGGTGCCGGCGAATTGCGGCAGGCGCATGCTGCTGCGCAGTCCGCGCACCACCATCTCTTCACCGCGATCGGGGTGCCCCTGCACCGCAACCAGGCATGCCAGCTCGTACAAGACGAGGGTTTGCCGCACCAGCGCGCGCAAATTGTCCGGGCCAACCGGAATCTCCACGGCACTCGTATAAGCCTGAATGCCGCGCGCAAATTCGCCAATCGCCACCATCAGCTCACCGCGCATGCCGTGCAGAAAAATCAATTCCCCGGGGTCGCCGGCTTCCTCCAAATACGGCAGGGCATTTTCAGCAAAAGAAGCCGCCTTGTCGAGTTCGCCATAGCGGTTGGCGGTCTGCGCCAACCCGGACAAACCGGCGCCCACCAGCAGCGGGTTGCTGCGCCGCTCGCCAATCTTAACCAGCTGCCAGAAACACTTCTCCGCCTGCTCACGCCGGTCGTGGTCACGGGCCACTTCGCCCCATTCGACGTACAGGCGATATACCGCCTCATCCGGCAGAGTGTCTTCCATCATTTTGTACACAAATTCGGCATGCTCAAACGCCTGCCACGCCTCCGTGCGGGAGTTCAGCAAGCGAGCGTAGCGACCGGCTTCCAACCATTGATTAAACGCCGCCGCCAGATCACCGCCCGCTTCATAGTGCGCCGCCAGGCGCGCGGCTTGCCATCCACCAGGTTCGGGCTGCGCTTGCAGGGCGCGCGCCACGCGCAGGTGCAGCATGCGCTTTCGCGCCTGGCTCAAGTTGTATAGAATCACTTCACGAATGACATTCTGGGCAAAGGCATAGCGCACGAGCCGCGCGGCGGAAGTCAGCGGCGCAATCAGACGCAGGCGTTCCAGCGCTTCAATCGCTTCGACAAACGACGCCTCATCCACCATCGCCGCGGCACGCAGCGTTTCCAGGCCAAATTCCCCACCCATCACCGCGGCAGTGGTCAACACCTGGTTTTGCACCGTCGGCAATCGCCGTAGACGATCGTGCACCAGCGCATGCACATTACTGGACAACGGCAAGTGTTCCAGCAGCGATACGCTCACCGGTTGGGAGGAATAGTCCAGCAGCGTGCGCAGCGTCTCCAATAAAAAGAACGGATTTCCCCCCGTTTCCTTCTCCAACCGCTGCGCCAATCCGACGGCCGGCGGTTGTCCCAGCGCCAGATTGATCAACCGGTCGATTTCCTCCGTGCTCAACGGCGGCAAATCCACGCGCGCAATGGCCTGCGGCAAAGCGCGCAACAGCCATTCTTCCAGGTGCGGATTGGGTTCTTCAATGCGCGCCGCAATCAACAGCATGCCCGCCTCGGCGAAGAATCCGCGCTCCTGCAAATACTCCAGCGCCAGCACGGTGGCTTCACCGGCCCATTGCGCGTCATCCAGAATGATCAAAATGCGCTGTTTCCGCGCCACAATTTGTAAAATCTGCCGGATGGCCTCCCCCAACGCCAGTTGCTCCTCACCGTCGGGGTCGTATTCCATCGGCAAAATGTCCGGGCGAATGGAGAGCAGCTCCGGCAGCAACGCCGAAAGACGCGCCGCCCAAACCGCATCCAGCGCCCGCCATTCCTCGGCCATCACCGCATATCGCAGCAAATCCACCCAGGGTTGCAGCGGCAGGTGGCCTTCCATCGGTCGGCAGGCGGCGGCCATCAGGCGCGGCGGCTTCTCCAACTGCTGATACAGCTCGTGGGCCAGGCGCGTTTTACCACTTCCGGCTTCGCCGCGCACCACCACACTGCCCCCGCGCTGAAACGCCTGCTTCAGGCGCTGCAGGATATCCGCCCGCCCGACAAACGGTGTTTGCATGTTGATAAACGCCGACCACATTGAACGGCTGCTCGCCGCCGGTTCCGGCCCTTCGTTTTCCAGCTCCGCCTTGGCCGCCTCAATTTCCGGGGGGAGTTCTTCGCCGTCCCGCTCGAACAACTCCTGCACATAGTGAATGTAATTGAGCGCCTCGGCGCGCTTGCCCTGCGTTTTCAGGCCGGCCAGCAAACGCAAGTGATATTCACTGTTTAGCGGATCATATTCCAGCAGTTTGCGCAGCCAGTTGATCGCCCCCGTCGGGTCACCCGAGGTGGTGCAATGCTCGGCCAACTGGTTCAACGCCGTCTGGCGCATGTATTCCAGCGAGCGGCTGGTGATCGTCTGCCATTCCTGGTACTCGTATTGCTCGGAATGAATCAGCCCGGCCATGAATTCGTTGGCCGACCACATTTGCACGGCCCGCACCAACTGCTGATAAATGGTGGGCGGCAGCGGCTCACCGCGCAGCAGCATCATCGGACGGCTGGTGTTTTGAATCAAGCGGTGAAATTCGCGCACATCCACCGAAACCCGGTTTTCATCCAACCCCACCAGGTCGTGCCGGGTGACCAGGATGGCCGGGTCGGGCAATTCATTGCGCAATTTGCCCAGCGCGTCGCGCAGGTTGCGCCGCGCCACATCATCCAGCATGTCCGGCCAAAAATGCAGAATCAAATCATCGCGGCTGACCATCGTTTCCTGGCAGGCCAGGTAAAACAACAGCGCGCGGATATTCTTGCGTTGAATCGACACCGTCTGCCCGCGATAAAAAATCGCCGGCGGGCCAAGCAGTTGGATGCGCAAGACAGTGCTGTCGATCATTTCACATCAGTGGATTGCTTCTCCAGTTGCGCCCGGCGTTCGCGCGCCTGCTGCAGGGCTTCGCGCGCGGCGCTGCGGTTGGCATCGCTCAACCCGCCGATCATGGCGGCCAGTTCGTCCAATCGGGTTTCCTCATCCAGGCGCGTCAGAAGGGTCTGGGTGCGCCCGCCTTCCACGGCCTTTTTGACGTTGAAATGCTGCTTGCCAAAGGCCGCCAGTTGCGGCAAATGCGTGACGCACAGCACCTGATGCTGCCGGCCAAGCCGCCAGAGCTTTTCACCCACCACGGTGCCCACGCGCCCCCCAATGCCCTGATCAATCTCATCAAAAATCAGCGTGGATACATCATCCGCCTGGATCAACACGTTCTTCAGCGCCAGCATCAGGCGCGAGGTTTCACCGCCCGATGCAATTTTGACCAGCGGCTTCAATCCCTCGCCGGGGTTGGGCGCAATCAAAAATTCCACCCGGTCGATGCCGTTCTCGTCAAAATCCACGCGCGTGCCGTCCGCCAGCGGAAGACCGTCGGGGCGCGGGCTGCGCTGCAAATCCACGGCAAAGCGCGCGCCGGCCATGCTCAAATCGTTCAGCTCGGTTTGCACGCCCCTGGCCAGTTCTTCCGCGTATTGGCTGCGCTGCGCCGAAAGTGCCAGGGCATCGGTTGCCAATTCCTTTAGCAGCGCCTGTTCTTTAATTTCCAGCTCGGCGATATGTTCGGCGGCATGTTCAATACGGTCCAACTGACGGCGGGCATCCTCGACATACGCCAGCACCGTTTCCAGCGAGCCGCCGTACTTGCGTTTGAGCGTGTGCAGCAGTTCCAGGCGTTCCTCAATCTGCTCCAGCCGGCGCGGGTTGAATTCAATCTGCTCCTGGTAGGCGCGCAGCTCGCGGCTGATGTCGCTGACCAGCTCGGCGACGGTTTCCGCCTGCTCGCTCAACCCGGTCTGGGCCGTATCAATGCGGCTGAGCGACGCCAGCGCCTGCACCACCTGCCCCATCAGGTCGGAGACGGACTGCGTGTCGGGTGTGCCGTCCTCCAGCGCGCCCAGCGCCTGCTGGGTGAGCTGCGAAAGGTTCTCGGCGTTGGCCAGGCGGCTGCGCTCCTGGCGCAGATCGTCCTCCTCGCCCGATTTAACGTGAGCCGTCTCGATCTCATTGACCTGGTAATTGAGCAAATCGGTGCGGCGCAATGCATCCTGCTCGGTCTGGCGCAAAGATGCCAGCTCGCGGCGCGCGTCCAGCAACGCATGATATTTCTGCCGGTAGCCGCTCAACAGCGGCCCAAAATCGGCATACCGGTCCAACAGGCGAATGTGCTGGCGCACGTTGAGCAGCGATAAATGCTCGCTCTGCCCGTGAATGTCCACCAGGTATGCGCCCAGCTCGCGCAGCAGCGCCAGGCTCACCGCGCGCCCGTTGACGCGCGCCGTGCTGCGCCCTTCGCGGCGAATCTCGCGTGAAAGCGTCAAATGGTTCGGGTCGTCCTCGTCCAGCAGGTCCTCGCGCTCCAGCACAGCGTTGATCGCGGCGCGCACGGCGTCCGGCGGGCGAAACACGCCCTCCACGCCGGCGCGTTCTGCGCCGCTGCGAATCATGCTGGCATCCGTGCGCCCGCCCACCAGCGCGGTGATCGCATCCAGAACGATCGACTTGCCCGCCCCAGTCTCACCGGTGAAGGTCGTCAACCCGTCGGACAGGTCCAATTCCAGGTGTTCGATGATGGCGAATTGATCAATGCGCAGTTCGGTGAGCATACGGCCCTTTCACACTTTATTTGACGCGGATGCCCATCAGGCGGTAATACACCGTGCTGGTCACCAGAATGGTGTACAGCGCCTGCCAGATCAGCGGGGTGAGCGCGCCCAGGCTGACGCCGCCGCTCAGGAAACCCAGCGTGGCGAACAGGCGGATGAGCAGCGCGGGCAGGCTGCCCAACAAGGCCCCGGCCGCCGCCGTCAGATACAGTGCGCGAGACCGGCGCCGGCGCGTCGCCCAGCGCACCGCTTCGGCGATGCCGGTGGCAAAGATGGGCGCCACAAAAAGGATGAAGAAGAACACATACGGCGCCGCCAGGCTGCCCACATAGCTGATCGCCGCGGAAATCACCAGCGCGATCGGGTAATCCAGCGGCCGGGCGGTATCAAACACTTTTTGCTGCCCGCGCACGCAATCCTTGCAGCGGTAGCCCGTGGGGGTCAGCACCGCGCACGACGAGCAGATCGGACGTTCGCAGCGATTGCAGCGCAAATAAGTTTCACGATCGGGATGGTTGACACAATACAGCGTGCCGGTATTGGGATCGTCGGTCATTCAGCACTTCCTGCAGAGGGGTTTTGTTCCATATATCGGGTCAGATTTCGGTAAAAATAGCCGGGGTCGGAGAAACGCACAAAGCGCATCACGTCCTCCGAACCGGAAGCGCGCACTTCGTCGCCGTCTTCCAAAATTTCCGGGGCGTGACCGTCGGCGCTGACCACCGCCTGGTGGCTGGTGTTCACCTGCAGCGTGACGCCGGCCCCTTCGGACAGCACCACGGCGCGGTCCACCGAAAGGTGCGGCGCCACCGGGATAAGCAGAATGTTGCGCAGTTCGGGTGGCAAAATGGGGCCGCCGGCCGCCAGCGCGTAAGCGGTTGAACCGGTGGGCGTGGCGACAATCAAGCCGTCCGCCACGTAATTCGCCAACGGATACCCGTCCACGCTGGCGCGGATGCGAATGGGGCGCACGAATTGCCCGCGGCACACCACAATTTCATTCAACACATTCCAACCGCCCAGGCGGCGCGTGCCGCGCCAGTGCTCGGCGTAGAGCATCATGCGCTGCTCAATGCGAAAGCGCCCGTCAAACAGGCGCGGCAGCATCTGCGTCCATTCGTTGCGCTGCACTTCGGTTAAGAAGCCAAAATGTCCCAGGTTGATGCCCAGCACCGGCAACCCCACCGGCGCGCACAGATGCCCGGCGCGCAGCATGGTGCCGTCGCCGCCCAGCGCAATACACAGGTCAAAACGCCTGTCCTGCACCTCGGCGCGCAGTTCGGCGTCATAGATCGAGGCGCTGCGCACGCTTTCGGCGCCCTGTTCGGTCAAAAAAGACACCATGCGCTCCGCTTCCAGCGCGGCGTCATCCAGACTGGGGTGCACGGCAATGGCAATGCGACGGGGAATGGAAGGGGTTTCCGGCATAGTTCTCTTATTATAGCCGGATTGCCCGCGCATGGTCAAAGGCGGTATAACCCGTGCAAAGATTGGAACAGGTGTTGGCCTTCCAACTCAAACAGTCCCCCGGCGCTTTTCCATCCGATTCATGCCCATCGATTCACTGCCATTTACTCCGAATCCAGAACGCGGTGGTAACCGGTGAACACATCCACAATACGTGGGTCAAATTTCTTGCCGGCCTGCTCTTTTATAAAATCCATCGCCTGCTGCTGGCTCCACGCCATCCGGTAAGGACGGTCGGAGGTCAGGGCATCGTACACATCCGCCACCGAGAAGATGCGCGCCGCCAGGGGAATTTGTTCGCCTGCCAGTCCGCGCGGGTAACCCGTGCCGTCCCAGTTCTCATGGTGGCAGTAGGGGATATCCAGCGCGGATCGCAAATATCGAATCGGTGCAAGCATATCATGAGCCAACTGTGGGTGCGCCCGCATGACGGCCCATTCTTCATCCGACAACGGCCCCGGTTTGCGTAAAATCTCATCCGGCACGCCGATCTTGCCAATATCATGCAACAAGGCTCCCCGGCGAAAATGAACCATTTCTTCTGCGCCTAGTCCTGCATGGCTCGCCAGTTGAAGCGCCAGTGCCGCCACACGCTGCGTATGCCCTTCGGTTTCTTTATCGCGCAGATCCATGGCATTCGACCATCCCTCAATGGTTTCGTCGTAAGCCATGGTCAGTTCCATGGTGGATTGTTGCAGGCTTTCAAATAGCGACACATTATCAATTGCGATCGCCGCCTGATCGGTCAACATTTCAAGGAAATTCCACCACTCCCCGTTGGGGGTGAGCGGCGAGCGGTGGAACAGTTCCAGCACCCCTTTGACCTGACCCTTGGCAATGAGCGGGGCTGCGATATGCGCCACAAAACCCTCTTCGCGGATTTTTTGCGCGCGGATGCCGCGAATGTTCTGCAGGCCTCTCTCGCCCGACTCACGGATAATCTTCCGTTCCATCGCCGCCTGACCGGCAACACCATCCATGAGGTGTTCGCTGAATCCCAAAGAAACCGGAGAGCGAAAACCGCGCGAAGCTTTGTATTCCAGAATCTGCGTGGAGGGGTTAAGCAAAAGAAAGTTAGCGGCGTCCACTTCCAACTGGGCGACAATTTGCGTAAGCATCAACTTCAACATCACCGTCAGATCATTGACCGAAGTGATGGCCATATCGATGCTTCTCAAGGCTTCCAGGCGGTTCAACTGGCGCTCGGTTTGGGTGCGCAGGCGCAAGCGATGAATGGCTCCCGAGGCCACCTCGGCAATCGTTTCAATCAGGCGCTGATCCTTATCGTCGAATGCATCGACCGCCTCGCTCTCCACGCTGATTACCCCAATAATCTGATCGTCCGTTTTCATCGGCGCATACAGACCGGAACGCATGTTGGGAAAAATGGCAATGTGGCGGGGTTCGGAAAATAAATCACTTCTTCGAATGGTCTGATCATTTTGGACAACCCAGCCAGACAGACCTTGCCCCACACGGTTGAGCACACGGCTCAGGCGGCTTTGTTCAACGGCCAGGTTTTCCGGGGATATCCCCATCGTATTAAAGCCAATAATCTCCAGTTCATCACTCTCTTCTTTCTTCATGCGCACAACGGTATGGTGCCAGTTGAGATTCTCATCAAGAATCCCAACAATTTGGTGGCCAATTTCCTGGGGCGTGGAGCAACGACCAAAGCTCTGACTGGTTTCGTAGAGAACCCATAAATCCTTCAGGCGCCGGCGAATTTCCTCTTCCGCTCGTTTTTGTTCGGTGATATCCATCACCTCGGTGATCAAGTAAAGCGGATTGCCCATAGTATCGCGGCGCAGGGATGTGACCATGTCCACCCAAACAGGGGAGCCATTCTTGTGAATGTATCGTTTAATAAATCGAGCCGACTCTTTTTCACCCGCTTCAAATGACTCGATCACTTTTTCATTGCGGGCAACATCCTCCGGATGAGTGATTTCCTGCCAGCGCTTGTTTATGAGTTCCTCCGCGGTGTACCCCAACATCTGGCAAAATGCCTGATTAACATTGAGTTCACCAGTTAGATGCGTGAGGGACTTCCCGATCATGGAATGATCAAAAATGTATTTGAAATTTTCCTCACTCTCAAGAAGCGATTCCTGCGCTTGCTTCCGTTCGGCGAGTTCCTTCTGCACATCGGCAAACAATTGGGCATTCTGGATGGCAATGCCGATTTGCGCTGCGATCGTTTCCAGCACACGTTGATCGGCTTCGCTATAGGCGTCCGGGCGGCTGGTCTCCACATTCACCACCCCGATGATCCGGGCATCCACGCGCAGTGGAACGCACAGCTCGGAGCGGATGTCGGTACGCATGGAAAAATAGCGCGGATCTTGAGTTACATCGCCCAGGCGAACACTCTCGCCGGTTTGCACCACCCAGCCGGTAATACCTCTCCCCAGTTGTGGAGCCTGGCTGGAGATGTAATCCTTGTCGGATTGGATAAATGCGCTGCCCTTGCCCTGATCGCTGATCGCAAAGGGTTTCAGATGACGGGTTCCTTCATCGATCAATAAGACAGCGCCAAATTCATATCCAATCGCCCCTTCCAGAACCCGGATAATTTCCTGAGACAGTTCTTCCGGCGAAAGGAGAAGTTGCAGGTGCTGGCTGGCTTGATGAACCGCCAGCAATTCCGCGGCACGTCGGCGCAGCATCTCTTCCGCACTTTGACGCTCACTGATATCGCGAACAATCATGCTTGAACGTTCGCGACCTTCTGCATCCTTGAAGATTACGCTGGTAACCTCGCCGGCAAATCGGCTGCCGTCTTTGCGCAGCAGAGTTAACTCCCCATGGAACATGCCCGTGCGGCGCCGTTCTTCGAGCGCTGCCGGCAGACGCGGGTCGGTAACGTCCACCAACGCCGTGCGCCCCAACCGGCAGATCTCTTCCTCCGTTCGGCCAAACATCGCGCAGGCCGCCGGGTTGGCCGCCAGAATCGAACCGTCCGGCACGGTCAGCAGGATGGCGTC
>DAOUGY010000198.1:0-1964 GCA_034428975.1 Anaerolineaceae bacterium
GCTGGCCGCAGCGGCGCCGAAATGGTCCATAAAACCACCTGGCATCTTCGGGTGGAAGGTTGGTTCCGCCGTTACGGTGGTTGGGCCATTGTATTCCTCTCCGCCATTCCCAATCCGCTTTTCGACGCCGCCGGGTTGGTAGCCGGCGCGGCGAAAATGCCGGTGCTGTTGTTCTTCCTGTATTGCCTGACAGGTAAGATCATCAACCGCCTGATCATCGTATTCGGCGGCGCGTGGATTTTTAGCTGGCTGCCCCTGATCCATCCCTGATTTTCATGCCCAAACCAACACGGCGCAGACAATCTGCGCCGTGTTTTTCTCACATCCATTGGGTTGAATTACATGAAAACGACATCGACGGTGGTTTCGGGCGATGCACCAAACAACTGCGCCGCGCTGCCGCCGTTGACGCATAACGAAACCTGCCCGGAACTGTCGATCATCGCGATCAGTTCATCCGGGGCCCCTTCGCCAAAGGTGCGCACCCGGCGCGCCACGCGCGTACCGCCGTAGCAAATACGCGCACGTTCCTCCGGCTGCAAATGCTCGGCCGACAGGTTGGTGGCTATATTGCCGAAGTGGTCCACTTGCAATATCGCGCCGCGCCAGCCGTATTCGGTGCGCTGCGGCTGCGGAATGTTCAGCCGCACGGCATCTTCAATCGGACTGCCCAGCGCCTCCAGCGGCACGCCGTTGACCAGATGGGCCGCCACCGGCGAGAATATATCGCGCCCGTGAAAGACGTTGCTGATCTCCGCCAACCAGTATTCGGGGCGGTCGAGATGAACGAACTGCACCGCGCCACCCTGCACTTCCGCCGCTTGCCACAGGCGCGTGCACAGGCCATTGTCCGGCCCAACAAAATAATGGTCCCCCAACCGTGCCGCGATGGGACGGCGCTGCGTGCCTACGCCCGGATCCACCACTGCCACATGCACGCTGCCTTCCGGGAAGTATGCAAACGCCCGCCCCAGCGCCAGCGCGCCGTCCAGCACATTTTGTGGAGCGATCAAATGGGTCAGGTCGGCAATATGCGCATCCGGCGCAATGCGCCAGATCACACCCTTCATCACGCCGGCATACGGGTCGCTCAGGCCAAAATCGGTCAACAGGGTGATCGTTTTCATCATTCCTCTCTCACCATTGCACGTTCTCGCAAAGAATGTCACCGCGAACCAAAAAGCGCCCTTGCGGGCGCCCGGTTTTCGGTTCGGCCGCTTATTTTGCAGTCAGTCGGTCAATGCGGCGCTGCAGATAAGGCGAGAAAAAGCCTTTGTAGCGCTTCTGCAGTTCCGGTAGTTTCCAGTCATGGCCGGTGATCTTGCCCCGGCAGGCCGCTGTTCCGCAGCCGCAGGTGAACTCGTCGTAATCACTCGAATCACTCATGGCATAGTCGAAGCAGATTTCCTCGTCCACCGCAATCGGGCGCATGGCCACCAGCGACATCGGGCTGCCCAGACCGGCATTGGGGTCACAGGAATGATTGAAATAATCGGCCGGGTCGTCATCCAACACCGGCACCAGATACAGCTCTTCATCGACCTGAATGCCGTGCGTGGTGACGTATTCGGGAAGATCGTCCAATTGCGCCTCAGTGACCACCCGCCCACCCCAGAAGGTGATCAATTCGCCTTCAGCGATCGGTTCCCGGGCATACAACCCGAAGCCGCCCTTATCCAGGCAGGCGCGCGCCTCCACCTTGGGAGACAGATACGAATTGGAAACCACAGTTGTCATGCGCTGCAACCCTTTCAAATCCGGTGATCGGCCCGGCGCGTACGGTTCGGTTGAATCTCTGGCGCCGCGGCGGGATAATTATACCTGAAACCGTGCGCGCCCTCCGCGGTTTATGGCGAATCGTACGGGACAAAGGCCAGAATGGTGCCGGGGAAACGATCGGTCGCCAGCAGAAAGCCGCGCTGGTCCAGCCGCACCAATCCTTCCCAGTTGCGCGCCGATCCATC
>DAOUGY010000199.1:0-16459 GCA_034428975.1 Anaerolineaceae bacterium
GTCCAATTCGGGGCAGGAGATATCCAATTCCTGCAGCAGGGCATGGTTGGCGTCCAGCAAGCCGCCCAGGTCGTCGAGCGGCCCGTGTTCGATGCAGCGGCGGGCCTGTTCCACCAGCCCGCCAATGGCCTCAAAACGCACCTCGTAGGAGGCAGGGTCGTCCTGCCAGCGGCGGCGCAGGTCGCCGACAACGGTTTGGGTGGGGGCATGGATGCCGGTATCGGCGATAACCAGCGTAAAGGGCGCGCAGGGGCGCAGCACATCGAAGGGACGGCCGCGCTGGTACCCAACGGGCTGCGCATAGGCAATGACTGTGTTGTCGATGCCCGAGGGCGTGCCGTGCAGGCGTTGTTCAACGCGGTAAGCCGCCGCGGACAGTTCGGCAGGGGGCAGCTCGCGCCCGACGAAGCGCGCCAGCGCGCGGATGAGCGCCACCGCCATGGCTGCGCCCGAACCCAACCCGGCGGCGACCGGGATGGTGGATGTGATTTTAATGTGCGCCGCGGGGAAGCGCGCGCCGTTCAGTGCATCGGAGGCGGCTTGCACGGCAATGCGCAGGGGGTGGTCTGGTGGCAAGGAGTCCAGCGCCGCATTCAGGTGCACTTCGGGCGCCTGGATGTGCAGCGCGCCGGGCGGCGCGGTGGGCAGCGGGGTGATCACAACGCGCGTTTGCACCTGCTGCACCGGTACGGCCAGGGCAGGTTTGCCGTACACCACGGCATGCTCTCCCAAAAGGATGATTTTTCCCGATGCAGAGGCGCTGACGGCAGGCATTCGCGTCTCCGTTTACAGGTAGAACACGAGAATGACGGCGACGCCCCACAGCACAATGGCCGCCTGCAACGGGCGGTCTTTGAGCAGCAGTTCCTCCGGTTCGCCGCCGGCCTGTTTGACCTGAATGAGGTACAGGTAGCGGAAAATGGCGTAGAGGACGAAGGGGATCGTCAGCATCATGGTATGGTTGGCGGGCAGGTTGGGTGCGCTGAAGGTGTAGAGCGAGTAGGCCACAATGGTGGTGCTGGAGACAATGGTGATGAGTTGATCCAGCAGGGGGATGGTGTAGCCGTCCAGCACGGTGCGGTGCGAATTGGCGTTGTCACACAGGAGGGCCAGTTCGGCGCGGCGCTTGCCAAAGCCCAGGTACAGCGCCAGAAGGGTCATGACGACATACAGCCAGGGGGAGAAGCGGTCGACTACGATCAACGAGACGCCCGAAGCCACGCGCAACACGAATCCACTGGCGATGATCATCACGTCCAGCAGGGGAATTTTCTTCAGCCATTTGGAATAGGCCATGTTGGTGATGAAATACAGGCCGAGCAGCAGCGCAAAGCCGCTGTCCAGTCCGAGGGCGGCGGCGAAGGAGAAGACGGTCAGCACGGCGGCCACCGCCAGCGCCACCGAGATGGGCAACTGGCCCGAGGCGATCGGGCGCAGGCGTTTTTGTGGATGGGCGCGGTCGTTCTCAATATCGAGAACGTCGTTAATCAGATACACGCTGGAGGAAATTAAACAAAAAATCCCCGCACCGGCAAGGGAGCGCAGCAGGGGATCGGGCATGAACAGTTGGCGGTCGAAGACCAGTGCGGCGAGCACGAAGGCGTTTTTGGTCCACTGGCGGGGGCGCATGGCGCGAAGAAGTGCGTGTAACATAGCGATATCATATCATAACTTGAAAAGAGCAAGTACAATTGGCGTATGCAAAAGGTGCGTTTGGATGTCCTTATGGCGGAGCGCGGATTGGCCGAAAGCCGCTCGCTGGCCCAGCGCCTGATCATGGCCGGTCAGGTGCGCGTCAACGGGCAGGTGGTGGTCAAGCCGGATTATCACCCTGCGCCAGATGCCGAGATTGTGGTGGACAGCGGGCCAAAGTACGTATCACGCGGCGGCGAAAAGCTGGAAGGCGCGCTGGAGCCGTTTGGGCTGTTGGACCTGACCGGCAGGGTGTGCGTGGACGTGGGCGCGTCCACTGGCGGGTTCACCGACTGCCTGCTGCAACACGGTGCGGCGCGGGTGTATGCCGTGGATGTGGGCTACGGTGTGCTGCATTGGAAATTGCGCACCGACAGCCGGGTGATCTCGATGGAGCGCACCAACGCGCGCTATGTGGACTCCTTTCCCGACCCGATTGACCTGGTGGTGATCGATGCGTCGTTTATCTCGCTCAAGATTCTGCTGCCGCCGGTGAAATGCTGGTTTGGCGAGGCGGGCGGGGAGGTGGTGGCGCTGATCAAGCCGCAGTTCGAAGCGGGGCGCAAGGATGCCGCCAGGGGCGAGGGCGTGATCCGCGACCCGGCGGTGCACCGCAAGGTGCTGCAAGAGGTGCTGGACTTTGCGCGCGGCGAGGGCTACGCGCTGCGCGGGCTGGTTCGATCGCCGCTGCTGGGACCGAAGGGCAACACCGAATTTTTGGTGCATCTGACACTGCGAAGCGAGCCTTCGCTGGATGCCGGTGCGCTGACGGTTGCCGTGCTGGGTGAATTGGACGAATAAAACAACGATCGACAGGGGATCCATTCCTGAAACGAACGAAACCCACCGGTTCACCGGTGGGTTTCGCTATTGTTGGAAAGTAGCGCCGTCAGGACGGATTGGAGTCCCGGGGATCGTTGGGCGGCACGCTGGCGGGCGGTTGCGGAGTGGGTGGCTGCGGTGGGTACGAGGCGAAAGGCGGATAGGCCGGCGGCGGGGTGTTGGCCGGGGGCGGAACCGTGGGCGAAGCACTGCGGCGCGGCCGGGTGGGCTGGGTGTGGGGTTCGGCAAAGGCCGGATACGCCCCGGGGTAGGGCGGAACGGCGGCATTGCGGTAGCCGTATTGCGCCCAGGCGGCTTGCGTCCGGCGGTTGCGCGCGCGGCGCACCAGTAAAAATACGGCCAGCAGCACAAACACCAGCGCCAGAATACCAGCGCCCACCAGGTACAACGGATTGGGCGGCACGGCTTTGGGCTCCAGTTTATAGGTCACATAAAAATTCAAATCGGCGTCACCGGCCAAAATCTGGCCGATGGGCACCTGCCACTGCACGGTCTGGTCGGCAGGGTTGACCGTGCCGTTGGTGGCGACCACCTCGGGAACGTGCGCGCGCACGGTGAAGTTGCGGCCGATCAGCGCGGCCTGGATGGATGGGTCGGTCAGGCTGACGCCCTGGGGCAGTTGGCCGACCAGGCTGGACAGCATGGATTGTTCTTCGATCTGGATTTGCAGGGTGTATTCGCCCACGGCAATTTCCGTGACGCGCACTTGCAAGGCGCCGCCGGCGGCGGGCAAGGTGCCGAGGTCGAGGGCGGGCATGCTGGGGGCTTCAAATTCGACCACCGAACGGCGCATGTCGCCGGATTCGTATGCGCGGGTGTTGACATTGGTTACGCCAGGGTTGGCTGAAAGCGCGGCGGCCAGTTGGGACAGGGCGCTGTCGGGCGTCATGCCGCCCTGATTGGCAACCATGTCCACCAGGGTGCCGGATAAACCGAGATCGAGCGAGAACTTGCCGGAATGGTCCGGGTTGACCCAGACTTCGGTGTTCATATCAACGCACGCGGAGAGGAGCAAGGCGGCGGCAATTAGCAGCACGACGACCCTCATCCGTTTCATTTTGATCATTACGAGTTCCTCCTCATGCGCGCACGCCGGTTGACCCGGTGGGCGCGCCTGTGGGGTGAATTATACCGGAAAAAGATGAGCGCTGGATGAGACGCCCGAATGGCCCAGGGCGGTTAAATTATTGAAGGAAACCGAGGTTATGGGGTATACTTTCAACGATATGTCCATGGAACTCATTCGTAACTTCTGCATTATTGCTCACGTGGATCACGGCAAATCCACGCTGGCGGATCGTTTGCTGCAAATCACCGGCACCATCTCCGATCGCGAGATGAAGGAGCAGGTGCTGGACAGCATGGACCTGGAGCGCGAAAAAGGCGTGACGATCAAGGCTTCGGCGGTGCGCATGAATTACACCGCGGCGAACGGTATCACCTACGAGCTTAACCTGATCGATACCCCCGGCCACGTCGATTTCAACTACGAGGTCAGCCGCGCATTGGCGGCGTGCGAGGGCGCGCTGCTGGTGGTGGATGCCACACAGGGCATTGAAGCGCAGACGCTTGCCAACCTTTACCTGGCGCTGGCATCCGATCTGGTGATCATTCCGGTGATCAACAAGATCGACCTGCCTTCCGCCCGGCCCGACGAGATCGCGCAGGATTTGGAGCATCTGCTGGGCACGCCCGCCGATCGCATTCCGAAAATCTCCGCCAAAGAGGGGCTGAACGTCGGGCAGGTGCTGGAAGAGATCGTGCGGCAGGTTCCGCCGCCGCGCGGCACGCTGGACGCGCCGCTGCGCGCATTGATCTTTGATTCGCATTATGACTCGTACAAGGGTGTGGTGGCCTACCTGCGCGTGATCGACGGATCGATCCGGCCGACCGATATGCTGCGTTTGATGGCCGGTGCGGCCGACTTGCGCCCGGTGGAAGTGGGCGTGTTTGCCCCGGAAATGCGCAGTATCGATCACCTGGAAGCCGGTGACGTGGGCTACATTGCCACCGGTTTGAAGACGGTCAAAGAGTGCCGCGTCGGCGACACCATCACGCTGGTGTCGCGTCCGGCCAGCCAGGCGCTGCCCGGCTATTTGCACCCCAAACCGATGGTGTTCGCCGGTATTTACCCGGTGGACGGCGAAGATTACGCCGATTTGAAGGAAGCGCTGGAGAAATTGCAACTGAACGACGCCGCGCTGGTGTTTGAGCCGGAAGTTTCGCAGGCGCTCAATTTCGGTTTCCGCTGCGGCTTTTTGGGTCTGTTCCATATGGAGATCATCCAGGAACGGCTGGAACGCGAATACGATCTGGATATTGTCGTCACGGCGCCCTCGGTGGAATATCAGGTCAAACTGTTGAACGGCACGCTGCTGACCATCGATTCGCCGGTGAGCATGCCGGAAGAAGGCACCATCGCCGAGGTGAGCGAGCCGTGGATGACGCTGGAGATCTTCACGCCGACCGAATTCTACGGGACGGTCATGGATCTGGTCACCAAGCGTCGCGGCTCCTTCCAGAGCCAGGATTATCCTGCGCCCAATCGTGTGCAGCTCAATTTTGAAATACCGCTGTCTGAAATGATCGTGGGGTTCTTCGACGATTTGAAATCGCGCACCAAGGGCTATGCCTCGATGGACTACCAGTTTGCCGAATACCGCACGGGCAACCTCGTCAAACTGGAGGTGCTGGTGGGCGGCGAGCCGGTGGACGCCCTAGCGGCCATTGTGCACAAAGAGGAAGCCTATCACAAAGGTCAGCGGTTGGTCACCAAGCTGAAAGAATTGATTCCCCGGCAGTTGTTCGATGTTGCCGTGCAAGCCAGCGCCAGCGGGCGCATCATTTCGCGCGCCAACATCAAAGCGGTGCGTAAAGATGTGCTGGCCAAATGCTATGGCGGCGACATCTCCCGTAAGAAGAAACTGCTGGAAAAGCAGAAAAAAGGCAAGCGCCGCATGAAGATGGTGGGTAATGTGGAGATTCCCCAGGAAGCATTCATGGCAGTGCTGCGCCTGGAGGAAGAGTGAGTTCGGCGGGACCGTCAGGCTGGAAGGATGCAAAGCGATGGCTGCCCGGCGTTGGAATCAGCGCCGTGGTCATTTTTCTGCTGTTCCGCGCGGTCAACGGGCAGGAACTGCTGGCTGCCTTTCGCCAGGTGAACCTGCTGCACATTGTGCTGGCCGGCGGGCTGACCCTGGCTTTTTTGTGGCTGCGCGGCGTGGCGGCACGCGTTCTGCTGCAAGGGCAGGCGGGCGTGATGCAGGCCTTCTGGGCGATCAACGAAGGCTATTTGATCAACAATCTGCTGCCGCTGCGCGCCGGGGAACTGGCGCGCGCCATTTTTCTGGGCAAATCGTCCGGTTTGGGCACGTTTCATGTACTGTCCACCATCATCATCGAACGCGCGTTTGACATTGCCATCGCGGCGGGCTTACTGCTTTCCACGCTGCCGCTGGCGTTGGGCGTGGAATGGGCCAAGCCGGTGGCGTACACCATGCTTGGCCTGGTGGCGGCGGGACTGCTGGCGTTGTATCTGGCGGCGCGCAACCGCGACAAGGTGCTTGCCGGGTTGGCGCGTTGGGGCGGGCGCTGGAACTTTACCCGGCGCTATGTCGTCCCACAATTGGATGCGCTGCTCAACGGCTTGCAGGCGCTGACCCAACCGCGGCGGTTTGCGCTGGCGTTGTTCCTGGTGCTGGGTACCTGGTTCACGTCGATTGTGCAATACTATGTGGTGACGCTGTCGTTTGTGCCCAACGCTCCGCTGTGGTGGGGCGCTTTCCTGGTGGCCATGCTGGGCCTGGGAATTGCCGTACCCGCCGCGCCGGGCGCGCTGGGTGTGTTTGAGGCGGCGCTGGTGGGCGCGTTGGTGCTGCTGGGTATACCGGCATCGCAGGCGCTGGCGTATGCCGTCATCATGCATGCGCTGCAGTACGCCATCACCGGCGTGCTGGGCGGAATCGGATTGATGAATGAGAAACTTTCCATATCTGCGCTGATGGCGCAGTTGCGGCCGGGCAATCCACCCGGCCAGCCTTAATGAAGGGATGGAGCAGGATGGCAAAACATTTTCTGGTTACGGGTGGAGCCGGCTTTATCGGCTCCAATTATGTCAATCGTCTGCTGCAACGCGGCGAGCAGGTGACGGTGTATGATAACCTGTCGCGCGCCGGATCCCGGCTGAATTTGGCCTGGCTGCAGAAAACGCACGGTGAAAATGCCTTTCGATTGATTCAGGGCGACACGCGTGACGCCAAATTGACCGGCCTGGCCGCTGCCGACGCCGATGTGATTGTGCACCTGGCCGGGCAGGTGGCCGTGACCACCTCGGTGACCAACCCGCGCGAGGATTTTGAGATCAACGCCTGGGGCACCTTCAACGTGTTGGAAGCGGCGCGCGCCTCGGGACGCAACCCGGCGGTGCTGTATTCGTCCACCAACAAGGTGTACGGCGGGATGGACGATGTGCGCGTGGTGGAAGGAGAAACCCGCCACATGTACGCCGATCTGCCATTTGGCGCCTCGGAAGCCCAACCGCTGGATTTCCATTCACCTTATGGCTGCTCGAAAGGTACCGGCGACCAGTATGTGCGCGATTACCACCGCATCTACGGCCTGCCGACGGTGGTGCTGCGCCAGAGCTGCATTTACGGCACGCGCCAGTTCGGCATTGAAGACCAGGGCTGGGTGGCGTGGTTTGTGATTGCCGCGGTGACTGGCCGGCCGGTGACCATTTACGGCGACGGCAAGCAGGTGCGCGATGTGCTCTTTGTGGAAGACTTGCTGGATGCCTATGACGCAGCCTTGAGCCGCCTGGACGTGTCTGCCGGCCAGGTGTACAACATCGGCGGCGGTCCCGAGCGGGTCATTGCCATTTGGAAGGAATTTGGCCCCATGCTGGAACGCCTGGCGGGGCACCCCATTGAGGTGCAGACCGGCGACTGGCGCCCCGGCGACCAGAAGGTGTACATCTCGGACATTCGCAAAGCACAGCGTGAGCTGGGCTGGTCGCCGAAAACCGATGTGGAGAGCGGTGTGCGCCAGTTGTTCGACTGGGTGAAAGCCAACCGCGAGTTGTTTTAGCCATGCGCGTACTGGTTGTCCTGACATACTACCGCCCGCACACCAGCGGCCTGACAATTTACGCCGAACGGCTGGCGCGCGCCATGGTGCGCCGCGGTCACAGCGTGACGGTGCTGACCTCGCAGTATGATAACCACCTGGCGCGC
This sequence comes from Anaerolineaceae bacterium, assembly GCA_034428975.1. GTDB lineage: Bacteria > Chloroflexota > Anaerolineae > Anaerolineales > Anaerolineaceae > DAOUGY01. Next base: position 7,767 of record DAOUGY010000199.1, read on the forward strand.
GAGGAGACGATTGAGGGTGTGCGCATTGTGCGCGTGCCGGTGGCTTTTCGCGTCAGCAAGGGCGTAATCATGCCGTCCTTCGGCCCCACCGCCAACCACCTGGTGCGTGAACATGATGTGATTCACCTGCACCTGCCGCAGTTTGACGCGGCGGGCGTGGCGCTGCGCGGCCGTCTGCTGCGCAAGCCCACGGTGATCACCTACCACTGCGATCTGTTGATGCCGCCCGGTGTGATGGCTTTTGCCGCCAATCAGGCCGTGCATCTGATGAATCGTCTGGCGGGTGATTTTACGCACCGCATTGTGACCTACACGCGCGATTACGGCACGCACTCGCCCTATCTGATGCGCTACCAGAAGAAACTGCGCGTCATTCAGCCGCCAGTGGAATTGCCCGCGGTGACACCCGAAGCGGTGGATGCCTTTGCGCGCCAGCACAACCCGCAAAATCACCGCCCGGTGATTGGTATGGCGGCGCGCTTTGCCACCGAGAAGGGCGTGGAAGTGCTGCTGCGCGCCATGCCGCGCATTTTACAGGCGTATCCGCAGGCGCAGGTGCAGTTTGCCGGTCCATATGAAAACATCATCGGTGAGGAAGCGTACATTGCGCGGCTGATGCCGCAAATTCGCGAGTACGAGCGCAGCGGCAACTGGCGTTTTGTGGGCGTGCTCAACCCGGCGCAAATGGCAGCCTATTACCCCAATCTGGATCTGTTGGTGCTGCCCAGCCTGAACTCGACCGAATCGTTCGGCCTGGTGCAAATCGAGGCAATGATGAACGGGGTGCCGGCGATTGCCTCCAACCTGGCGGGCGTGCGCCAGCCGGTGACAACCACCGGCATGGGCAAGGTTATCCCGATCGGTGATTCCGACGCGCTGGCCGAAGCCGCTCTGGAGATTTTGGCCAACCCGGCGGCCTTCCGGCGCCCGGCGGAACCGATTGTGGAGCACTACCTGCCGGATACGGTGGCGGCGGAGTTCGAGAAGCTGTTTAATGAAATGAATCTTGAACTGCAGGGAAAAGCCCTGGTATGAGCGACGCGCCGCGCCCTGCATCGAAGAAGGATTATCTTGGTCTGCAACTGCGCGACATGCCCTACTTTCGCGGGCTGCTGCGCGCGGTGGAAGCGCGCTTTTATGAAGAGATCGACCTGCCCGCGCCCACGCTGGACCTGGGGTGTGGTGACGGGCATTTTGCCACAATCGCCTTTGACCGTCCGCTGGAGGTGGGGATTGACCCGTGGCGCAGCGCCATCCGCGAAGCCCCGGCGCGCGGCGGCTATCGTGGGGTGGTGCAAGGTGCCGGTGCGCAGCTGCCGTTTGCCGACGGGACGTTTGCCGCGGCGGTGAGCAACTCGGTGTTGGAGCACATCCCCGAGCTCGACCCGGTGCTGTCGGATGTGCGGCGCGTGTTGCAACCAGGCGCGCCGTTCGTCTTTTGCGTGCCCAATCAGAACTTCCTGCCCAACCTGTCGGTGGCCCGGTTTTTGGACCGGGTGGGACTGAAAGGCCTGGCAGCGGCTTACCGGCGGTTTTTCAACCGCATTTCGCGCCATCACCATTGCGATGCGCCGGAAGTGTGGCAGGAGCGCCTGGAGCGTGCGGGTTTTCGCGTAGTGCGCTGGTGGCACTATTTTTCACCGGCGGCGCTGCACACGCTGGAGTGGGGCCATTACCTGGGGCTGCCGGCCCTGGTGAGCAAGCGCCTGTTTGGGCGTTGGATTCTGGCGCGCCGACCGTGGAATCTGGCGCTGACGCGCGCCCTGATCGCGCGGTATTACAATGAAAATCCGCAACATCCCGAAGGCGCCTACACGTTCTATATTGCCCAACGCGTGGAATAACGGGCAAAGCGGGGCTGTGATAAGATAGATCAAACTTGTTGATCATGGATCCTGAACCGACTGTCCTCGACTACGTCAAAGCCCGCCTGACCCCCTGGCGGGGTAAGGCGCCGCGTATTCCCGATTTGCCGGGCGAAGAGCCGCCGCAATCGGGGGAAGCGCGCGCGGGTTTTGCCTGGCGCGTGTGGCTGGCTCCGCTGCTGGCGCTGCTGGCGCAGATCCTGCTTGACCGGCCCTCACCGGCGGTTATTCCGGCGGTTGCGTTGTACACGGCGGCGGCGGGCTGCCTGGTGTGGGCCATGCTGCGCGGCGAGTGGCGCAGCGGTGACGCGGCGCCGCAGAGTGATCGTCCGCTTTCGATGACCTACCACTGGCGGCCGTTGGCGGTAGGCCTGGGCGCGATGCTGCTGGCGTTCATTGCCCTGGGGGGCAACCGCTTCAACCCGCTCAACGTGGCGCTGTGGCTGGTGGCGGTGATCAGCGTGGCGCTGGCCTTCTGGGAAACCGACGGGGGCCCTTCCGTGCTGGAAAAAGCGCGTGCCTGGCTGCGTGACCCGCAGATTCGCGTGCGCATCAGCCGCTGGGGTCTGCTGATGACCGGCGCGGTGCTGGCGGCGCTCTTCTTCCGTTTGTATCAATTGAACAGCGTTCCGGGCGAAATGTTCAGCGACCATGCCGAGAAGCTGCTGGACGTTGCGGACGTGCTCAACGGGCAGACGTCCATCTTCTTTGTGCGCAATACCGGGCGCGAGGCTATTCAATTCTACTGGACGGCGCTGATTGCCAACGTTTTGGGCACCGGGCTGTCCTTCATGAGCCTGAAAATTGGCACGGTGCTGATCGGGCTGTTTGCCCTGCCGTTTGTGTACCTGTTGGGCAAAGAAATCAGCGGCAGCCGCTGGGTGGGGCTGATCGCCCTGCTGCTGGCTGGCACGGCCTACTGGCTGAACACCACGGCGCGCGTCGGACTGCGTTTTCCGCTTTATCCGGCGCTGGCTGCGCCGACGTTGTATTTTTTGGTGCGCGGGTTGCGCCGCTCCGACCGCAATGCCCTGATCCTGTCCGGCATCTTTCTGGGAATTGGCCTGCACGGGTACAGCACCAGCCGGATAATGCCGCTGCTGGCGCTGGCGGCGGTGCTGATCTACACACTGCACGGCGTTTCGCGCGGCAATCGGCCGCCAGCCTGGGCGGGATTGGTGCTGCTGGGTTTCATGGCGTTTCTGGTCTTCCTGCCACTGGCGCGTTATGCCATCGAGAACCCGGCGATCTTCAACTACCGCGCATTGACCCGCCTGAGCTCGATGGAGCGCGTCATCGAACAGCCGCCGCTGCTCGTGTTCGCATCCAATGTTTGGAAAGCCTGGATCATGCCGTTTTTCAACAACGGCTATGTCTGGGTTCATTCCGTGCCGGGTCGACCGGCGCTGACCATCGTGGATGCGGCGCTGTACTTCCTGGGCACGGTTACGGTGCTGGCGCGTTATATTCGCAAGCGCAATTGGATGGATTTGTTCCTGCTGGTGAGCGTGCCGCTTCTGATGCTGCCGTCCTCGCTGGCGATCGCCTTCCCGGAAGAAAACCCGGCGTTGAACCGCACGGGCGCGGCAGCGATCATGGTGTTCATACTGGCGGCGATCGGGCTGCAAACTCTCTTTGAAAGCCTTCGCGCGCGGATGGATTCGCGGAGCGGTGTTTGGGCTGCCGGGCTGGTGACGGCGGCCTTGCTGCTGGGCAGCGCCGCGCAAAATTACGATATTGTGTTCCGGCAATACGCCACGAATTTTCTTAACAACGCCTGGAACACGTCGGATATTGGCCGGGTGGTGCACGGTTTTGCCACGTCGGTGGGCACGCCGGACACGGCTTATGTCATCCCGTCGCCGCACTGGGTGGACACGCGCCTGGTGGGTATGCAGGCGGGCTATCCCCTGCGCGATTACGCATTGGACCGCAGCCTGTTGGAAAGCACGCTGACGGACGCGCGGCCGAAACTGTTCATCTTTAAGCCGGAAGACGAAGAAACGCGCGCCCGGCTGGCCGGTTTGTATCCCACCGGTGAGTTGGAATTGTTCGATTCGCCGCTGGAAGGTAAAGATTTTTATATGTACACCGTTCTTTCGCGCTGATTGATACAGACCCAAGTGGAGTACGAACCTTCATGATCGTAGAGCAACCTCCCTCAAAACTGCGCGCGCCCAGGGCGGCATCCAACCCTTCGTGGGTATGGGATGTGCTGCTGGTGGTGGCCCTGCTGGCGGCGGCGTATTTTCGCTTCACCGGATTGGGTTGGGGCGATTACCGGTTTTTGCACCCCGACGAACGCTTTCTGATCTGGGTCACAGCGGATATCCGTCCGGCCGGGTTGGATACCTACTTTAATACCGAGCTCTCAACCATGAATCCCCACAATGCGGGGCATGGTTTCTTTGTTTACGGCACGTTCCCCATTTTTGCCACGCGCTTCCTGACCGAGTGGTTCAACCCGGTGGCCGGTTGGAATGAGATCAGCGATACCGGGCGTGCCCTTTCGGGGGCGATGGACTTGCTGACGGTCTTCTGGGTGGCGATGATTGCCACGCGCCTGTTTGACCGGCGGGTGGGGACGCTGGCGGCGGCTTTTTCCGCCGTGACGGTGCTGCAAATTCAACAGTCGCACTTCTTCACCACCGACACCTTTTCCACTTCCTTCAGCACGCTGGCGTTGTACATAGCGGTATGGATCGCCACCGAAAAAACGCAGGCCGCTCAAAAGACGGACGAGCCCGCCCGCCGGAAAGGATTTTGGGGCGAGCGCCCGACGTTTTGGGCTAGCGTGGCCTTTGGCGCGGCGGTGGGTCTGGCGATGGCGTCGAAGATCAACACGGCGCCGATCGCTTTGCTGCTGGTGGCCGCGCTGGTTGTGCAGTGGCTGCGCGCGCCGCGCGGGGAATCGGATTCGCTGGCACTGTATATCCTGCGCAACCTGTTCTTTGGCGGTTTGACGGCGCTGCTCGTCTTTCGCGTGCTGCAACCGTATGCCTTCAGCGGGCCGGGCTTCTTCGGACTGATTCCCAATGAGAAATGGATCGCCAACCTGCAGGAGCTGGCGCGTCAGACCACCGGTGACGTTGATTTTCCGCCGGCGCTGCAGTGGGCGCGCCGACCGGTGTGGTTTGCGCTGCAAAATCAGGTGTTGTGGGGCCTGGGGCTGCCGCTGGGCGTGCTGGCCTGGGCCGGTTTTTTGTGGATGGGCTGGCAAATGCTGCGCGGCGAGGGCGGGCGATACCTGATTCTGTGGGGCTGGACGGCGCTGTACTTCGTGTGGCAATCAATGCAGGGCAACCCGACCATGCGCTACCTGCTGCCGATATACCCCACGCTGGCGGTGACCGCCGCCTGGGCGGTGTTTTTGCTGTGGGATCGCGGGCGCAATGCGTTGAGCCGAGCCAAAAAGAGCCTGCTGCGCATAGCCGCCGCCGCATTGGCGGTGGGAGTGCTGGGCGCCAGCGCGCTGTACGCAGTTGGCTTCTTGCGCGTGTACACCCAGCCGACCACGCGGGTGGCCGCCAGTGATTGGATCTACGCCAATGTGCCTGGACCGATCAACCTGGAATTGGAGACCGCGCAGGGGCACCGGCGGCAGATATTATCTTATGCCTATTCCAACGTCACCAGCGCGGACATGCCGTATTTCATTAACTTTACCGCGCAAGAGGACGGCACGTTAAAAGAGATTCTGGTGAATCGCGCCGTGCAGGCGTATTCCGAGATTCAGGATGCAATCACGGTCACGTTGACGCTGCGCGAGGGCGGCGATGTCACCCAGACGCCGCTGGCTGAAGCGCGCCTGACCGGAACGTTCAAACCGGACGGTGACGCGCGTGGCCAGAGATACACATTTTCCCTGGATGCTCCGATCCAATTGCATAAAAATGTGGGCTATTCGCTGCAAATTTCAGTTCAGGGTCCGGGCGGTATCGTTTTTTCGGGCGGAGCGCTGGCCAATGAATCGTCGTGGGACGACGGCTTGCCGCTGCGCACCGAAAAGTATGACGGTTTTGGCGGCATTTATCAGCCCGACCTGAACTTCGAGATGTATTTTGATGACAACCTGGACAAGCTTAACCGCTTCGAGACCACGCTCGATCAGGCCGATTATGTGTTGATTTCCTCCAACCGGCAGTGGGGCACCACGGTGCGCGTACCTGAACGATATCCGCTGACCGCGTTGTACTACCGCAACCTGCTCGGCTGCCCGGTCGATCAGGACATCATCAATTGCTACCGCGTGGCGCAGCCCGGCATGTACACCGGCAATCTGGGCTTTGAACTGGTGCAGGTATTCCAAACCGACCCCGGCATCGGACAGTGGAGCATCAACGATCAGTTCGCTGAAGAAGCCTTCACGGTGTACGACCACCCCAAGGTGTTGATCTTCAAGAAAACCGCCGCCTATGATTCCGAAAATGTGCGCGCGCTGCTGGCGACGGTGGATTTGAGTCAGGTGGTGCATCTGACCCCCAAACAGGCCGGACGCTACCCCGGCAATTTGATGCTTCCCGCAGACCGTCTGGCTGGACAACAGGCCGGCGGCACGTGGTCCGAATTGTTTGACACGCAGGCACTGATCAATCAGAATCCGGGGCTGGCGCTGGCATTGTGGTATGTGGTCGTTTCGCTGCTGGGTTGGGTGGTTTACCCGACCGTGCGGCTGGCGATGGGCGGGTTGAAAGATCGCGGTTTGCCCTTCAGCCGGCTGGTGGGCGTTCTGCTGCTGGCGTACTTCGTGTGGCTGGCCGGGTCGGCGGGCGTGGCCTTCAGCCGGACGACGATCACCCTGGTTGCACTGGCGTTGCTCCTCATCAACGCCGGCTTGGCGCTGTGGAAGCGAAAAGAAATCGCTGCCGAGCTGAGGGAAAATTGGAAGCTTGTGCTGGCCGTTGAACTGGTCTCGCTGGGCTTTTTTGCGCTAATGGCGCTGGTGCGCCTGGGCAATTCGGACCTGTGGCACCCGTGGAAGGGCGGCGAGAAGCCGATGGACTTCTCTTACCTGAACGCGGTGTTGAAGAGCACCACCTTCCCGCCTTACGACCCGTGGTATGCGGGCGGTTACATCAATTATTACTACTACGGATTCGTCATCGTCGGCGTTCTGGTCAAATGGCTGGGCATTGTGCCGTCGATTGCGTATAACCTAATCCTGCCCACGCTCTATTCGCTTACCGCGCTGGGCGCATTCAGCCTGGGATGGAATTTGGTGCGCGCTGCGCGCGACCACGGTCTGACCCGGACCGGAAAGCCCATCACCGGCGGGTTGGCCACAGCGACCAGTTTGCTGCTGCTGGGCAACTGGGGTTCGGTGCGCATGATCTGGCAGGGATTCCAGCGTCTGGCAGCGCCGGGCGGCGTGATTGATAACCTGGGCTACCTGCAAGGCTGGAACTACGCGATTGAAGGTTTTGCGCGCTTCCTGGGCGGCGACCGGCTGCCGTATGCGCCGGGCGACTGGCTGTGGATCCCCAGCCGGGCGATTCCGGGCGAATCGATCACCGAATTCCCGGCCTTTACCTTCCTGTATGCCGACCTGCACGCGCACATGATCGCGCTGCCCATCACCGTTCTGGCGTTGGGCTGGGGGCTATCGGTGCTGCTGGGCAAATGGCAGTGGGGCGATTCACGCGTCGAACGTTGGATACGCATTGGGTTGACCTTCCTGACCGGTGGGTTGGTGGTGGGAGCGCTGCGTCCGACCAATACGTGGGACATGCCGGTGTATCTGGTGCTGGGTGCGCTGGCTGTGTTGTACTCCGGCCTGCGCCACGGCCACCTGCCGCACGACCGCTGGCCGGCGCTGACAGGCGGATGGCGTCACTATTTGCCCACCGCCGGCGCGCTGCTGATCTTTGTTCTGGCAACCTTCCTGCTGTACCAACCGTTCAGCGCGTGGTACGGACAGGGGTATACCCAGGTGCAGGCCTTCGACGGCGGTAACCTGACGCCGGTGGGGTCGTATTTGACGCACTGGGGTCTGTTCCTTTTTGTGATCGTCAGCTGGCTGATCTGGGAAACGATAGACTGGATGGCTTCCACGCCGCTTTCGGCGTTGGCCAAACTCAAACCGTTCCGCTGGCTGATTGTGACCGCCCTGCTGCTGACACTGGCGGCGATTCTGGCGCTGCTGATGAAGGGCGTGCGCATCGGCTGGCTGGTGGTGATTTTGGGCGTATGGGTGATGGTCCTGATCGCGCGGCCGCGGCAGGACGACCTCAAACGCGCCGTGTTGTTTATGACCGGTTCGGCCCTGTTCCTGACGCTGATTGTGGAATTGATCGTGCTGGTGGGCGACATCGGCCGGATGAACACCGTCTTTAAATTCTATTACCAGGCCTGGACGCTCTTCGCGGTCAGCGCGGCGGCGGCGTTGATGTGGCTGCTGCCCGTGGTGGAAGAGCATTGGAAGGGCAATTGGCGCGGCGCGTGGATGGCGGTGCTGTCGGTTTTGATCGCCGGGGCGGCGCTCTTCCCGTTGATGGCTGGCACCGACAAGATTCGCGACCGGATGAGCGTTGACGCCCCGCGCACGCTGGACGGTATGACCTTTATGCAGACGTCGACCTACTGGTCGGATAACGTGGAATTGAAATTGGGCGAGGATTACTCGGCCATCCGCTGGATGCAGGAGAATGTAAAGGGTTCACCGGTGATTGTGGAAGCCAACACGGTGGAGTACCAATGGGGCAGCCGTTACTCGGTGTACACCGGCTTGCCGGGCGTGGTTGGGTACAACTGGCACCAGCGCCAGCAGCGCGGCGCGGTTGTGCCGGGCGATTGGGTGACCAACCGGGTGGCCGAAGTGGCCATGTTCTA
>DAOUGY010000200.1:0-6790 GCA_034428975.1 Anaerolineaceae bacterium
CCAATGGTCACATTATCACCGATGGTGCTGGGACCGTGGATCACCGCGGTCGGGTCGATCGAGCAATTGCGCCCCACCTGCACCAGCCGGGAACATTCCAGCACCTGCCGGCCTTCGTAGAGCGCCGCACCCAGAATGCCCAGCTTAAAGAACGGGTCGCGGTTCAAGCGGTCTTCAAAGCGCGCGCCGCGCCCAAACAGGCCGAAGACTGTATCCGCGATGAAGATATGCACCCAGGCGTCAATGGCGATCAGCGTGCGCAGCGGCACCTGGTAAACCAGATCGCCCTGCTCATAGGCCATGTAAGTGGGCACATGATAGTAGCCAATCTCGCGCGATTGCAGGTCGATGACCAGCGGCTCGGCATCCGCCACCGGTCCGTGCGGGTAGTACCACAGGTCCGCCAGGTACAGGTTGCCCACTTGCGTGTACGAGCTGGAAAGCGGCAGGCAGTGTTCGCGGAATGCCGGGTCTTTGAGGGTGAAAGCCGCGCGCGAGGGCACAGTGCGTTTTTGCGCCTCACCCAGAAAGGCGGCGATGTAGGCGTCATCGAAAAACAGGTTGTCGCGATAAACGATACACGGCTCGTGGGTTTGCGGCATGCGCGCCCCCGCCGGAAGCTCAATTTCACGCGTGGTGTAGGGCGCCAGCACATCGCGCTGCGCCAACCACAACGGCTTGTTCAAAAGGCGCAGATCGCGCGCCGTTTCATTGAACGGCTGCACCACATGCGTGGATTGCAGAATGATCTTCAGCATCGCGCCTCAATCCAGGGGCTTTTTGGTCAGCGTGAACAGGCAAGCGGGCTGCCCGCAAGCGGCGCATTCCGTCTCGGTCACGCAGTAGGTTTTGCCCCCGCCTGTAATTTCCATAAACTCCTGCAAAAAACCGGTTGTGAACGCGCACGCAGTGTGGGTTTCAGCGGCGCGCCCGGCGCAGTCCACGCAGCCTTTCACCCGCCACAGGTAGGCATCCGGCGTCTCGGTCACCGTCACCGTTTGGCCATCGGCCACCGCCTGCGCCAGTTTTTGCAGTCCCGCTCGCAGACGCGCCGGAGTGGGCAGCAGGCGCTGATCCAGGGTGGTCAACCCCAGTTCTTCGCCAAAACGGCGCAGCAGTGTGCGGCACGCCGCCCGCCCGATGCGCAGCGCCAGGCCTTCGCCGCTGCGTTCACCGTACACCTCAACCAGCGCGCGCTGCAGGCGGGCAAAGCGTTCATCGTTCAGCGCGTCCCGCGGCGCCGCCGGCCGACCGGTGGACATCCACTCGTCCAATCCGGCGGCTTTCAGCACATCGGCTGTTCCCCCCGCGCCAATGATTTCGATCATGCCGTCCAGGTACACTGGATAGATCGGTTGGGAACAGATTATGGTCAATCCTTCTCCATTCGTCCTTAAAAGGAAAAAATCAGGCGGCTTGCGGGTCCAGGAAATCTTTCAACCGCGTCGAAAAATCCTGGGGTTCGTCCAGCATGATGAAATGCCCGGCGCGTTTGAAGCGCTCAATCCGCGCATGCGGCACGCCGGTCTGCAGCGTCTTCCACTGCCGCGGGCTGACAATGTTATCGCGATCGCCAAACATGCCCATCACCGGGAGGGTCAAACGGCCCACCTCGGGGCGCAGGTCGGTGCGCCGCAGCGAGGCAATGCTGGTGAGAAACGATTCCAGCGTCGTGCGCGACAGGTCGCGGTCCATCAGATCGGGGAAGTGGGGATCGCGGCAGATAAAGGGAGAGGCCAGGCGCATGCCGGCGCGAAACACCGGGAACGACTTGAACAGCACCCAGGCGATGAAGCGCATGCCGGCCAGTTTAAGCGGAAAAGCCAGCGACGAACCCACCACCGGCGAACCGATGATCACCACTTTTCGGGCGCGCTGTGGGTACTTGAGCGCGACCATCAGGCTGACGGTGCCGCCCATGCTGTGCCCGACGATCGGCGCATCCACAATGCCCAGTTTATCCATAAACTGGTCCACCATGTCGACGAAATCGGGCACCAGATACGTGTTCAACTTTTTGCCCGAATCGCCAAAGCCCCAGAAGTCCAGCGCGTACGTACGGTAATGCGGACCGAGGACCGCCATCGTCTGTTGCCACAGCCCCCACGAGCCCAACCAGCCGTGCAGCAAAATCACCGGCTGCCCGCGACCGTAGACCTCATAGTGCAAGATGCCCTGATCGGTGGTAATGGATGACAATCGTCCCCCCGCGGCCTAGGCCGCCTCCATTTCCTCCAGGATGCTGTACAACAACTCCAGCAGCGTGGTTTTGACTTTGTCTTTGCGCGTGGCCACACACGGCAGCAGGCGAATTTTGGGGTCCAGGCGCAGCGCCACGCGCATGTCTTCCAGATCCCAGGCGTCGGGGCAATCCTGCTTGTTGGCCGCCACCACAAACGGTGTGGGCGCGTAGGCGCGGAAGGTCTCCAAAATCGAGCGCGCTTCACGGAAAGTCTCCGGACGGGTGCTGTCCACCATCACAATAAAACCCAGCATGCCCTCGGAGAGGATCTCCCACATAAAATCGAAGCGTTTCTGTCCCGGCGTGCCGAATAAATACAGCACCAGGTCCTCATCCACCGTAATCCGGCCGAAGTCCATCGCCACCGTGGTGGTGTTCTTCACTTTTTCGGCCTCGGCCGAAATGCGCCGTTCCGTCGAAACGACATCAATTTCGCTCACCGATCGAATGAATTCCGTTTTACCCGAATTAAAGGGGCCGGTTACCACAATTTTTACGGTCTGCATGTCAATAGGACCTCAATCCGTGCGTTAGATGGAGCGGATGCGGCTGATCAATTTATTGACCAGGGATTTTTGTTCCTGGCGGTCTTGGGTCGGGAACATCTTTGGACTGACCGCCGGCGCGCCGCCCGGGCGGATCACTTCCACCAGTCCCGCCTGCAGCAGCGAATACACCACCCGCCGGATTTCCAGGTCGTTCATCTTGGTGGCCTTCGCAATCTGCCGCATGGAATTTTTGGGGTTCACATACGAAACCACCCGCCACTCCTCCACGCTCAAATTGATGTTGCGCAGATTCGTGCCCGGGCGGTCGGCAAATTTAAGTGCCATATCCAGGCTGGGAATTTCCTCGTTGAGATGCTCCCACTCGCGCATCTGGCGCGAGCCTTCAATGATCAGGTTCTCCAGGTCGATGCGCACCGGGATTTTATCTTCGGGCACCGGCAGATCGACCTCGAAGTGGAAAAACCCTTCGGCCCAGGTGAACAGCCGCCGCACCAGCTCGGCAAAATGGCCTTGCAGGCTTTCCAGAATATCTTCCTGCGTAACATAACCGGCGTTGATCAGCAGCAGCCCCAACTCCTTGTCGGTCATGTGCGCGGCGCGTTCCTGCAGAATGCGCAGCTGGCTGGCGTTGATTTTGCTGCTTTGCTTGAGGATCGCCGGAAGCCCCACGCTCTGCGCGCCAATCTGCGCATAAGCCAGCTTTCCATCCCGGAAAGTGGCGCGCGCAACTTCGCCCGGGCCTTCGATGACCAGCGTGCCGGTCTTACGCGCCAGGTTAATCAGGTTGAGCAGCTGTGTCACCGTAAAGTCGCGCAGATTTCCTTTTAAGGCCATATTTTCCTCAGGGAATCCAACCAAGCTTGGGAGACGCAAAAAAATTATACAGGCAAGGTTAGGCAGCGTCAATTTAAAACCATGCCGATTCCAACGCCTATCAAATCTGTAACCCAATTCTGGGTATAATCAATCCGGCGGCTTGCCGCGCACGCACTTCCAATCCTTTCCGGTGCAATCCTCATGCCTGATTTGCTGCACACCCTGCAAGGTCACGACCTGACATTCCTCAAGATGGTCGCCAACGCCTGGCACATCGAGTTCAGCGCGCCGGATTTCCACTCCGGTCTGCCGGCCTTGAACGCCGCCATGCTCGACCGCGCCCTGCTCAACGAGATGGTTACCGCGCTGCCCACCGAGGCGCGCGATGCGTTGCACGCCCTGATGGAAACCGAAGGCCGCCTGCCCTGGCCGCAGTTCACGCGCCGTTTTGGCGAAGTGCGCGTGATGGGCGCCGCCCGCCGCGACCGCGAACGCCCCGATCTGCGGCCCGCCTCACCGGCCGAAATGCTGTGGTACCGCGCGTTCATCGGCCGCGCCTTCCTCAATCTATCGTCCGACACGCAGGAATACGCCTACATCCCCGACGACCTGTTGGTCATGTTGGAGCCGCCGCCTCATTCCGGGGTTGAGCCGATGGGACGCCCGGCCACCCCCGCCGAAAGCGCCCATGCGCGGCCCGCCGGCGACCGCATTCTCGATCACGCCTGCACCCTGCTGGCCGCGCTGCGCGCCGGGCAGCCCCTCACTGAAGCCGACACCGCCGGATGGGACATGCCCGCCGGTGTGCTGCAGGATTTGCTGGCCGGCGCCGCGTTTCTGGACGAAACCGGCCTGCCCCACCCCGAAAGCGCGCGTGCCTTTCTGGCCGCCCCGCGCGGCGAAGCGCTGGCGCTGCTGGCCCAGGCCTGGATGAACAGCCCGCAGTTCAATGAATTGCGCCAGTTGCCCGGCCTGGTGTGCGAAGGTGAGTGGGCCAACGATGCGTTGCAAACCCGCCGCGCCGTGCTGGACTGGCTCAGTCACCTGCCTCAAACCCCGTGGTGGAATATTGCGGCGCTGATCGCCGCCGCGCGCGAGCGCCAGCCCGATTTTCAACGCGCTGCCGGCGAGTATGATTCCTGGTTCATCCGCCGCGCCGGCAGCGAAACCTACTTGCGCGGCTTTGCCGCCTGGGACGAAGTGGAAGGCATGCTGATCCGCTACATCCTCACCGGGCCGCTGCACTGGCTGGGCATGCTCGATCTGGCGGCCCCCGAACCCGGCGCGCCGCCGTCCGCCTTCCGCCCATCCGGCATGGCCGCCGCGCTGTGGCACGGCTCGCCACCCCGGAGCCTGCCCAAAGAGGACGCCCCCATTCGCCTGAGCGCCGACGGCCGCCTGCGCGTGCCGGCCCTCAGCCCGCGCGCCGCCCGCTATCAAATTGCGCGCTTTTGCGCCTGGGAGGGCGAAAAGAACGGCGAATACCTCTACCGCCTGACCCCTGCCGCGCTCGACCGCGCCCGCGCGCAAGGGCTGCGCCCGGCCCATCTGGTCACCCTGCTGCACCGCTATTGTCCCGATCCGCTGCCGCCCGGCCTGCTGCAAGCCCTGGAGCGCTGGGAGAAGTTCGGCGTACAGGCCAACCTGGAAAGCGCCACCCTGCTACGCCTCTCCAGCCCCGAAGCGCTGGACGCTCTGCGTCGTTCGCGCGCCGCGCGCTATCTGGGCGAAGCGCTCAACGCCACCACCGTGCTGGTACGGCCCGGCGGCGAAGAGGCCGTGCAGCGCGCCCTGCTCGAATTGGGCTATCTTTCGGACCGCGCTGGAAAACAGGTTACAAATTTCCCACCCAGGGGGGATGAATAGGAATTTGGCCCGCGCGCAAAGCGGGCTATAATGGGTTTGCACGGTCAGCCCCGGCTGCGCCGTTATCCTTTCTGTTTTTGAGGTGTTCATGTCGACCAAATTGGATTGGATTACGCAAGAGATCTCCACGCTGAAAGACGGCGGCCTGTACAATCGCATCCGCACGCTCAGCTCCGCGCAGGGCGCCTGGTTGACGGTGGACGGCAAGCGCGTGCTCAATTTCTGCTCCAACAACTACCTTGGCCTGGCCAATCATCCAGCCATGGTGGCGGCCGCCAAAACCGCGCTGGGAACGCACGGCGTCGGCCCGGCGGCGGTGCGCAGCATCGCCGGTACAATGGACCTGCACCTCGAACTGGAACGCCGCCTGGCGCGTTTCAAGGGCGTGGAAGCCGCCATCAGCCTGCAAAGCGGGTTCTGCGCCAATCTGGCCACCATCCCGGCGCTGGTCGGCAAGGAAGATGTGATCTTCTCCGACGAGCTCAATCACGCCAGCATCATCGACGGCAGCCGCCTGTCGGGCGCGCGCATCGTGCGTTTCGCCCACGCCGATGTGGTCGACCTGGAGCGCGTGATTAAAGAGAACGCCGGCACCTACCGCCGTGCGTTGATCATCACCGACGGCGTGTTTAGCATGGACGGCGATATCGCCCCGCTGGATAAAATTTACGAAGTGGCCAAAGCGCACGACATCATGCTGATGGTCGATGACGCCCACGGTGAAGGCGTGCTGGGGCGCGGCGGCCGCGGCATCGTCGATCACTTCAACCTGCACGGCAAGGTGGATGTCGAAGTCGGCACGCTCTCCAAGGCCTTCGGCGTGGTGGGCGGCGTGGTGGCCGGCAGCCCGCTGGTCATCGAGTGGCTGCGCCAGCGCGCGCGCCCCTTCCTGTTCTCCTCGGCCGTCACCCCCGCCGATGTGGCCGCCACCCTCGCCGCGGTGGACCTGTTGGAAGGCTCCACCGAGCTGGTTGACCGCCTGTGGGAAAACACCCGTTACTTCAAAGCCGGGATGAAAGAACTGGGCTTTGATACCGGCGCGAGCGTCACGCCCATCACGCCCATCATGCTGGGCGAAGCCCCGTTGGCCCAGCAGTTCAGCCGCGAGCTGTTTGAAGAAGGCGTTTTCGCCATGTCCATCGGCTTCCCCACCGTACCACGCGGCAAGGCGCGCATTCGCGTGATGATCTCCGCGGCGCACGCAAAAAGCGATCTCGACAAGGGTCTGGAAGCCTTCCAACGCGTCGGCAAACGCCTGGCGGTGATTGCTTAATCCGCCGGCAAGCGCTCCGCGCCGGCTGTTCGACACTCATTTTCGCTCCCCCGGCAGGCTTTCTCCGGGGGAGCGTTGACACCC
>DAOUGY010000201.1:0-2101 GCA_034428975.1 Anaerolineaceae bacterium
TGGTTAACGACCGGGGCCGCTGGTAAACAATCTGTTCATTTGCTTGTAAAGTTGCCATCCCTCAGCCTCCCTAGTTCTTCTTGGCCATGCGATGTAGCCAGCGGACCACCGGATCACCGCCCAGCGGCAGGTTGCCGGCAGCCATGCGGTGGATCTCGCCCAGGATTTCATCCGGGAAGGGCACCACGCCGCCGGGGCGTCCGTAGAATTCCACCGGTACGCGCCCGCGCACGATGCGTTCCACGTCGCGCAGCATCTGGCCGCCGTTCATTTCAGTCACCAAAACACTTTTCACATGTCCGGTCAGTTGATCCAGCGCCTCTTCGGGGAACGGGTTGAGGGTAATCGGGCGCAGCAAACCGACCTTGATGCCCTCGGCGCGCGCCTGGCGCACCGCGGTCAGCGCGATGCGGCCGGCCGAGCCAAACCCGACGATGGCGATGTCGGCATCCTCAAGGTAATACTCCTTGAAGCGCACTTCGTTGGCCTTGACTTCCTGCCACTTGTTCATCATGCGGTAGTTGGCCGCTTCGCCGTCGGCGACGTTCAGGTAGATCGAGGAGACGATGTTGCGGTCTGCCCGGCTGTGCTTGCCGCGGGTGGCCCACTTGGCGAATTCTGTTTCCTTGCGCAGCGGGCGCATTTCGGGCAGTTCGCAGGGTTCCATCATCTGGCCAATCGAGCCGTCCGACAGGACGCAGGTGACCATGTTGTATTTTTCAGCCAGGTCGAAGGCCAGCACAATGTGGTCGACCATTTCCTGCACCGAGGCCGGCGCCAGGGTGATGACTTCGTAATCGCCGTGGCCGCCGCCATGCACGATTTGGTTGTAATCGGCCTGCGAGGGCGAAATGTTGCCCAAGCCGGGGCCGCCGCGCATCACGTTGACGAAGACCATCGGGATTTCAGAGGCGGCGATGTAGGAAACGCCCTCCATCATCAGGCTGATGCCCGGGCTGGAGGAGGAGGTCATGCAGCGCACGCCGGTCGAGGCCGCGCCGTAGATCATATTAATGGAAGCTACTTCGCTTTCAGCCTGCACGAAGGTGCGGCCCAGTTCGGGCATGCGCCGTGACAGGTATTCGAGCAGTTCGGTCTGCGGAGTGATCGGGTAGCCGAAATAGCTCTGCAGTCCAACGCGCACCGCCGCTTCGGCGATGGCTTCATTGCCTTTCATCAGTTCTCGGGCCATGAATGCCTCCTATGCTCCAGCCGCAACGCGGGCTTGGGGTGCTTCGCGGTACACAGTAATGGCCGCTTCCGGGCAAATCACGGCGCACACAGCACAGCCGGTGCAGCCGTCTTTGAATAATTCAGCCGGGTGATAGCCCTTGGCGGTGATGCGTTCCGGCGCCATTTGGATCACCTTTTGCGGGCAAACGCTGGCGCAAAGCTCACAGCCTTTGCAAAACACATCATCGACGACGATTCGTCCCTTGACGGGCATGCCTGCCTCCTTGAAAAGTATAATTCTGACTAATTAGACTATTTCAGTACACTTATCGTTTTCATTTTTATTATCCACCTCAAAAGTGTTAAAACATAGTGTCAACCATCATCGCATCACAAAACAAATATCCATATATGAAGGTGAAGAATCGCAAAGCGGGGAATTGAGCCATGAATAGCGGGTTTTTGGATTCCCTGTACCTGAAGCTGTTTGATGCTGCTCACCCGACCCTGACAGGGCATGCCCCTGGCCTGGTTCAGGAAGGGGGCCAGGGGGCAGGTCAGCGATGCGTCAGCATCGTTTGGCGGGCGGCCCCGCATTTGGGGTAAAATGGGGCCTATGTTCTGGAAAAAGGCCCCCCTGCACGTCCTTTTGTTTGCCATTTATCCTGTCCTGCAATTGCTGGCGGTCAACATCCTTGAAACCCGCCTGTCCGACGCGGTGCGGCCGCTGCTGGTTTCGCTGGCGGCGGCGCTGCTGGTGTTTGCTATCCTGTTGCTGATCCTGCGCAACGTGCAGCGTGCCGGGATGGTTGCCACGTTCCTGCTGGTGTTGTTCTTCAGCTACGGCCATTTGTACGGCTTCGTGCGCCAGGAGAGCCTGCTGGGCGCGGGCTTCGGCCACCGCTACCTGCTGCCCATCTACGCTGCC
>DAOUGY010000202.1:0-1540 GCA_034428975.1 Anaerolineaceae bacterium
AAGAAACGATTCCGGCCAGTTGATCAGCACCTTCAACCAGGCGTAGTAGCCGATATCCCAGACGCCAAAGGCAAAGGCGACATAGGCCGCGCGCGCCCGCCAGGTTCTCCCGGCCAACCAGCCGACCGCGGCCAGCATGGCCAGCGTGGCCGCCTCGCGGCCGATCTCCACATTCACATACCCGTCCAGGCGCGCGGTTGCGTTGGTGACGTTGAGCAGCCCGCGCAGGTAAACCACCACGGCGGCCTCCACGTAGGCCATCGCCACGGCATACACCGCCGTCCAGCCGATCCGTTTCCACAAATCTTGCATGAGCCCTCGCAGGAAAGAAAATTGAGCGGTCGCCGCCGCAATAAGATCAGTATACGCTGCGACTGCCAATCCCCGCGACCGCTTGAGGTACGTATGAAATGCACTCAAGTGCTTGCCGGATAACCCTCCAGAATTTATGATTTATAACAGCAACTCGGGATTATTCTCTTTATCCAGCTTGTCACCCTGAGGGAGCAGGTTTTTGCGGCCGAAGGGTTTAAAAATCAGGCTTTGAGATGCTTCGTTACGCTCAGCCTGACAAGCTTTATGTGACTTTGAATTCACGTATCTTTAGCTCACCCATTCGTTCTATTGAGAGCATATCCATGAAAAAACGTTGGCTTATCTACCTGTTGATTGGCGTATTGTTCGGAATTTTCGATATCTATTACCAGACATGGACCCAGCCGTTATTTCCTTTGACACCATTTGGCAACATTGCTTTGGTGGTGGCCGTTTTGAGCGTGTGGCTGGTGATGGTGATCCCCATCGCGATCCGTGAAGCCAAAGCCTCCCGCTCGGTCTGGCTGGCCGCCGCCGCGAGTGCCTTTTCGTGGTCCGTTTCCATCATTTCCTATTATTTGTTCATGGCCGTGAAACTGATTCTGATCGGGCAGCCCGGCAGGGAGGAAATGCATTTCTCCAACCGCAGCGATCCATATTTTTGGAGCAATATCAAGAGCGTTTTTATCGGTGATATCCTGGCCGGAATTGGCGAATGGATCCTGGTCGCGCTGATCGGGGGCTGCCTGGTGGGGCTGGTTGCCGGTTGGATCGTGCTCAAACGGCAAAACGCCAGCCTGCCCGCGGCGCAAGGGTGACCGCTTCATTGGGCAGAAAGCAGCGTTCTTTTGCGGGAATGCTTCGACCGCTCGCCGGCCGCGCATCCTGGACAAAATGTGATAAAGTAATCGCAGGCGGATATTTCCCACTCTGGGATCCCACCGGATAGATTTGACCCATGCTTGAGATTCTCATCGTCGAAGACAATCCCGCGCTGCAAAAAGCGCTGCTTGCCGGCCTGGAAGCCACCGACGAGGTGCGCGTGCTGGCCGGCTGCGAACGCGGCGAAGATGCGCTGCCCCTGTGCCTGGAGCATCCGCCGCAGGCCGTGTTGATGGACGTGCACCTGGCCGGCGAGCTGAACGGCATCCAGGCCGCCGTTGGTCTGCGGCGCGAGTTCCCGCGCCTGCCGGTGGTGTTCTACTCGATTCAGGACGATGACGCC
>DAOUGY010000203.1:0-14452 GCA_034428975.1 Anaerolineaceae bacterium
GCGTCCAGGCTGCCTTTTTGCGCTTCTTTGACGAGGTATACTTCATCCATGATGGCGTACGCACTCCTGTTATTGATTATACCAACAGGGGGAATAGGTTGCACTCCATTTTTGATTGCATGGGTGGATAATCTGCGCTACACTTGAACACATGGAATCCCATGCCACCTATCTGGGCGTTGAATTGAGCGGCACGCGCACGCGATTCCATTATGCGGCGCTGGATGACTCACAGCGCATTCTGGCGCTGGGCAGCGGCGGCATGGATGCGGTG
Source organism: Anaerolineaceae bacterium (assembly GCA_034428975.1). Taxonomy (GTDB): domain Bacteria; phylum Chloroflexota; class Anaerolineae; order Anaerolineales; family Anaerolineaceae; genus DAOUGY01. Next base: position 275 of record DAOUGY010000203.1, read on the forward strand.
CTGGCGTATGCGGCCGGGTTGACGCGCGGCCTGGCGGCGGTGGATGCGCCGTCGTCGTTGGCGGGGCCGGCGGGCGGCGCCTGGCAGGTGGAGCTCATTCTACGGCGTGCCGGCGTGGCGACGCCCGGCCTGCCCGATGCGGGCAAGCGTGTGCCGGCCTGGATGAGCAAAGGGTTCGAGTGCTATCCGCGGCTGGCTGTCATGGGCTACGCACGATTCCCGGTTGAGGGAGCGGCGTTGCAGGTGCTGGAAACGCACGCCGAAGGAACGTTTCTGTCGCTGCTGGGGCGCGCGCCGTTTGAGTTCGGCACGCTGGAGGGGCGCATTCAGCGCCAGTTGGTGTTGAAAGACGCCGGGGTGAATGTGCCGGACGCGATGGACTTTTTTGAAGAGATCACGCGTCACCGCCTGCTGCGCGGCATTTTGCCGACCGAGAAAATTTACAGCGCAGGCGAGCTGGGCGCGCTGGCTGCGGCGCATGTGGCCTGGCGGGCGGACTGCCAGCCGGATGGATTGGAGGTGCTGGGCGCAGAGGCAGGGGTGTACCTGCCTGTGGGGCAGGCGCTGCACGCACCCCCGCCGGAGGAGCGCCGTCCGTTTCCGACCTTGTTTCCTCTGGATTGACTTTCTGGATGATTTGCCGGTGCATGCACCGGCCTTTTTTTTATATCACCCCAAGCCGCAGAGAACGCAAAGGGAAGAAGTTCTTATCCTTTACATCCGTGGATGAACCCTCTTCATCGCCTTTATTTTCCATTGTCGTTTTGTTATAATTACCACAATAAAGATATTAAATATCTAATAAATGGAGCGAACGGTATGAATTTCAAGATGTGGGTGAAAGCCCTGCGGGTGATCCCGCGCATCACGCGCGAAGAGTGGGATGAGCTGGATGTCATTTCGCGCTGGCTGATTGTGACGCGCGCGGCGGTGTTGATCATGACCTTCATTTCGGCTGCTATTGCCGGGCTGCTGGCGGCCCGCGACGGTTACTTTATCTGGTGGAAGTGGATCTTGCTGGCGGTGGGCCTGGTTTTTGCGCACGCCACCAACAACATCCTCAACGACATGACCGACACCCGGCGCGGGGTGGACAAGGAAAACTACTTCCGCACCATGTACGGCCCGCAGGTGCTGCAGCAGGGATTGCTGACCGAGCAGGCTTTGTTCCGCTATGCTGCGGTGACCGGCGCGATTGCGCTGGCGGCGGGCATTGTGCTGCTGCTGACCAGCGGCCCGCTGACCATTCCGCTGCTGCTGGCGGGCGTGGTATTTGTGCTGTTTTACACCTGGCCGCTCAAGTATATCGGCCTGGGCGAAGTGGCCGTGCTGATTGTGTGGGGCCCGTTGATGATCGCCGGCGGCTATTATGTGTTGAGTGGGGTGTGGAGTTGGCCGGTGGTGATCGCCAGCCTGCCGTACGCCTTCGGCCCGGTGACGGTGATCTTTGGCAAGCACATCGACAAGATGAAAGAGGACAAGGCCAAGGGCATTCACACCCTGCCAGTGATCATCGGCGAGACAGCTGGACGTTACGCTGTGATGGCGATGATTGTGCTGCAATACGCGCTGGTGGTCTATCTGGTGGCGACGGGATACTTTTCGTGGATCATGCTGTTCATCTTCCTGGGGGCGTATACGTTGCCGCGCGTGCTGCCGGTCTTCCTCAAGCCGCGCCCCACGGAGCGCCCGGCAGAGTACAGCGCCGAGATCTGGCCGTTGTGGTTTGTGGCCTCGGCTTTCTACCAGAACCGCGGCTACGGTATGGTCTTCATCTTGCTGCTGATTTTGCAGTTGATCTTCTTCCGCGCACCGATGGTCTGAGCGCACCCGGATGAGTCAAACGGCCTTGTCTGCATAATGCGGACAAGGCCGTTTTGTTTTCGGGATGGACGGTGCGGCTTTACCCGCCGGTTATTAAGCTGGCCGGCACCCAGAAATTGCCGTAACCCAGCGCGGACATGACCGCGGCGAAGACAATGAGCAGCACGCCGAACCCCACCAGAACAAAATCGCGGCGGCGGTAGTGCAATTGCTCCAGCCAGGTGCGCGGGCCGACGCCAAAAGCGCGCAGGTCCATGGCGTCGATAATATCCTCGCTGCCGGCGATGGCGTGGATGGTGACCGGCACGACCAGCGGCGCCAATTTGCGCACCTGGGCGAAGAGCCCGCCGGAGAGCTTGTCCAGTTCATAGCCGCGCGCGCGTTGGGCGTCCATCGTCAGGGTGAAATCACGCCCAAGGGTGGGGATGAAGCGCATGGTCAGGTCCATGGCGTAGGCCACTTTGTCCGGCAGGCCCAGCCCGCGGAAGGTGATGCCGTAATGGGCCGGGTTGAGCGAGTAGGGGATCATGATGGTCATGATGGCGATGCTGAAAACGCGCAGCAGCATGCTGAGGGCGTAGAAACTGCGCTCGACGGTGATTTCCAGGCGCGGCTGCCAGCCCAGGATGGTGAAGGGCGCCTCAAAGCTGCGGATGATGTGTTCCTGGGTGTACAGTTCCATGCCGCCGCGGCCGGTGAGGAAGGTGAGAAATGAGAAAAAGAGGACAAAACCGCCGATGAAAAGGATGGCGCGCTTCATTTCATTCCAGCGGATGCCGGATGCCGCCCAGGAAGCGAGGGCAATGACGAAGAACAGCACCAGGAAGCGCAGATCCCAGAAGAACAGCGTTCCGATCAGGAAGCACATGAAGAAAATGATCCAGGCTCGCGGATCGAAACTTTGCACAAGGCTGTTGCGGTTGCGGTAACGCCAGGTAACCAGCATGTGGGTCCCTTCAGGGTTCAGCGAAGGCCGGCGCCGGCCTTCGCTGAACCGGTTGAATCGGGTTTAGCGGCCGGACTGCTGCTGGACGCCGGCGTAGGCGGCGACCAGGATCGGCACGAGGATGGCGGCGAAGATCAGGTTGGGGCCGGCGGCGGGGATGAACTCGCCGACGATGGCAACCACCGGGGAGTAGCCGTTGACCCAGATGTCGGAGATGGCGGCAAAGCCCAGGCCGATGATGTTGCCCAGCATGGCCCAGGTGACGGCGGCGGCGACATCGATGTTCTTGCCGAACAGGAAGCGCACCAGCACGACCAGCACCAGACCGATCAGGGCGGTCAGGCCGGCGAAGGTGGAGATTTGCGCATCGCCGAAGATGCCGTTGTTGACATCATAATAGTTGACGCTGGTGGTGGTGGGGTTGAGCAGGTAGATCACGGTGGCCAGCACGGCCAGGGCGGCGGAGATGCCCAGCACCACGTTGAGGCCCTTCTTCTTGTCGGCAAAGAGCCAGGACAGGCCGGCGACCAGACCGACCAGACCGTTGCCGATGCTCCACTGCGGGGAAAGGCCAAAGCCGGTGAGGGCGTCGCCGAACATATTGCCGACCGCGCCAGTGAAGAAGCCCACCGCCGGGCCGAAGGCGTAGCCAAAGAACATGGGGATGGCGATGGCCGGGCGCAGGGCGACCTGGCTGACCGACGGCACGACGAACACCGAGCCGTTGAAGATGAATGAGAAGATGGCATACAGCGCCGCGCCGATGGCCATGTAGACCACCTGACGGGTGCCCACTTCCCACATCTTGTGCGTGCGGGTGGCGTAGTAGATGCCGAAGGCGACCAACAGGCCGATGCCCACAAAGGCAAAGCGGATGAGGGCCGAATCACCCATGCGGAAGTCTTCCGAGATGGTTGACTCGACGATGTAGGCGATGATGCCGAAGACAACCAGCACGGCCAACAGGGTGAGAAGGACATTGACGAACTTCTTGCTCATGACTTCTTCCTCCTTGCGAAACGAAAAAATGGAATGGATGGGATCAATTCAGCGCAGGCGAATGCGCCAGTTCCTCCGCGCGCATAAAGCGCCCGGTTTTCCCCAACAGGTCAAGATTGACTTCCAGCAGCGAAGTCGGTACGAGGCGGTTGGCGCGCAGCCAATCAAAATCGCGCAGGGCCTCTTCGGGTTTGCCGTCGGCGGCCAGCGTGCCGTTGTTGACCACCAGCACGCGGTTGGCATAAGAGACGGCGATGTCGATGTCGTGCGTGATGAATAGAATGGCTTCAAAGCCCGGCAGGCGCAGGATCGATTCCATGAACTCGGTGTAATTTTTGAAATCCTGCCCGGCGGTGGGCTCGTCCATCACCAGGATGCGCGAGCGCATGGCCAGAATGGCGGCAATGCTGACGCGCTTTTGCTGCCCGAAGGACAATGCCATGGGCGAGTAATCCTGAAACCCTTCCAGGTTGACGATGCCGATGGCCTCGCGCACATCCTGTTCGATCTGCTGCGCCGGGTGGTGCAGGTTGGTGGGACCGAAAGCCAGCTCCTCGCGTACGGTGGGAGCGAAGAGCATGTGGCTGGGGCTTTGGAAGACGTAGCCCAGCATATTGGCGATCTGCGCCACCGAAAGCTCGCGGGTGTCCTTGCCTTCCACCAGCACGCGCCCGCCCGTGGGTTTGAGCAGACCGATGGCGTGCTTGACCAGCGTGGTTTTGCCGGCGCCGTTGGGCCCCAGCACGGCGATCACGTCGCCGCGCCGGATGGTGAGGTTGACATCGTGCAGCACGGTGCGGCCGGTATCGTACCCGAAGGAGACGTTCTCGAACTGCACCAGGGTATCGGCCGGACGACCGGCTTGCAGCGGCAGCGGATGGATCGGTTCGGGCAGGGGTTCTTCAGCGGCGCGCTGCAGCACCATTTTGGCCGGCAGCTTGACTTCATGGTAATTGACCGCGGCGGTCAGCTTTTCGGGTGGGCCATCGTATTCAAAGCGGCCGTCGCGCATGTACATCAGGCGTTCGGGTTGGATCTTGAGCACGTCTTCGACGCGGTGTTCCACCATCAGGATGGTCATGCCCTCATTGGCCAGGCTGCGCACCATGCTGAGCGCTTCCACGGCGGAGGCGGGGTCAAGACTGGCAAGCGGTTCATCCAGCACCAGCAGGCGTGGGCGCATGACCAGTACGCCCGCCAGAGCCACTTTTTGCTTTTCGCCGCCGGAGAGGTGAAAGGTCTCGCGGTCGCGCAGGTGAGTGATGTTTAGGCGCGCCAGTGCTTCATCGACGCGCTCGCGAATTTCTTCGCGCGGCAGGCGCAGGTTTTCCAGGCCAAAGGCCACCTCGCTGACCACGCGCGTGCCCAGGATTTGTCGTTCGGGGTCCTGCAGCACTGTGCCGACCAGTTGCGAAATGCGCGCCAGGGAAAGGTCTTGAATGTCCTGCCCGTCGATTTGAATGCGGCCGGTCAGCTCGCCGCGGTAGGAACGCGGTACCAGCCCGTTGATGCAGCGCATCAGGGTGGTTTTGCCGCATCCGCTGGAGCCGGCGATTAAAATCACCTGCCCGGGATCAACCTCAAAGGACAGGTTGTGGATGGCCGGTTCGCTGCGCGAACGGTAGCGAAAGGTGAGGTTCTCAACAGATAACGGACGAGTCAGAGACATGCGAATCCTTTGGCGGCTGGCCAGGCGTGAAAAACCGCGCGATGTTGGAGGGTATGCGTGTGATTGGGTCCGGAAACCTCCTTATTATGGCATGAGCGGGGGCCGGCGTCAAGCCAATGCCTGTATGGACAGGTGCAGCGCGGCATCCAATCGTATAACCCCCAACCCGAATAAAAGTTGCCGCGGGGGGATGAAAACCGGCATCTCAGAGATGCCGGTTTTCTACCGATAAAGCAACGAAGAAGGACATGCACCGGTTATTTTGTCCGGTCGATCACATCGCGCGTGGCCCACAGCCGGGCGCCGGTGGTATCCACCAGAATATCGCACACTTCCATTTGCGGGCGCAGGCAGCGCAGCGCCATGAGGAACTGATCGCGGAAGTAGCGGTTGCGCAGATACGTGGGGTCGTACTTCTTGCGGTAATCCACATCGCGCTTCCACTTGCGCTTCAGGCGGATGGGGTCGTCGGTCAGGTAAACAACCTTGACGCCGATCAGCGGGGCGATTTCGGGCAGCAGGAAGGGAAAATTGCCCTCGATGAAGATAATATCGGCCGGTTCGATTTCGATCGGCGCGCCGTCCGGTTTGAGGTTGCCATTCAGATCGTGACTGGAGGTGGCATACACGAAATCGTAGCGCGGAATTTCGATCTTCTCGCCGCGTACGATGGCTTCCAGGCTATGCTTGAATCGATCATAATGGATGGCAGCCTTGCCGAAGGAGTGAATCCCTTTTTCCTCGCGATATTCGCGGTCGGTGAGGAAGTTGTCCATCTCGATTGAGGAGAACGTCTTCCCAGAGAGTGCCAGCGCTTCGCGCAGACGTTCAACGATCTCCGTTTTGCCGGCGGCGGTGGGACCGGCAATGGCCAGCAAAATGGGCGTGCCCTGCACGGCGATGCATTTTTGCACCAGTTCCATAAAGCAGGCGTCCACTTCGGCATTGGCGGCCTTGAAGGCTTTGTAACCGATGTCCTGTACGCGCTCGAACTCGCGCTGCAGGGGTTCAAAGGCGCGATAGGGTTTGCCTTCGAAGTGCGCCAGAACCGCCTCGGTGAAATAAGGCGTGCGTGTGAGGAAAAAGAAACCGCGCGGGTCAAAGTAAAAATGGCGGCAGACCCATTCCAGCGGATAACTGCCGCTGACCAGGCCGACAAAGAGCATGCGCGTCAAATGCACAATGGGCTCGTCCAGCACAATGCGGTCGTCCACGCGCGGTTTGATTTGCACCGCGTCGTAAAAAGCCGGGTCGGCGATGCGCGCTTCGAGGTCAGAGCAGGCATCGGTCTGGATGGACGCCCAACCGCCGGGTTCGGGGTACAGGTTGTTCAACGCATAGCGAAACTCGTACAGCTCCAACTCCTGAATGGCCGGGCTGACGCGTTTCATGATTTCGAACAGTGCGCTGGAAAACGAATCGGGGTCCTGGTAGAGGGTGGGGGGGATCATGCGGTCTCCGGGGGGAAGGGTCAGGCGCCGTATTTGGCGAGGCGGTGGGCGTTGGCCAGGGCCAACGGCAGGATGTGCCGGGCAGGGATGACGCCCAGACTGCCTTTGGCGCAGTCGCGCTCTCCGAATCCGGCGATGTGGTCGGGGCGTGCATGCCGCCCGTAGAGCAGCAGCGGAACGGGGTGCCATGAATGCGCCCGGAGCACCGCCGGCGAGGAATGGTCGCCGCCGACAATGATCACATCCGGATTGAGCGCAGTGACGCGCGGGATGAAGCTGTCCACCTGCTCGATGACGCGCACCTTGCGGTCAAAATCGCCGTCCTCGCCGGCCGTGTCGGTCTGTTTGACATGCAGATAGAAGAAGTCAAATTCGTTCCAGTGCCGCTCCAACGTGGCGAACTCGTCTTCCAGCGTTACGCCACCCACGTCCAGCACCTGCATGCCGGCCAGGCGCGATACGCCGCGGTACATGCCGTTGACGGCGATGGCGGCGGAGCGCAGGCCGTACAGCTCGGCGAAAGTGGGTAGTTTGGGCAAACCGGCAAAGCCGCGCAGCAGGATGTGATTGGCGGGGGATTGATCGGCCAACAGACGGCAAGCCTGCTGAATGAACTGATTGGCCAACCGCGCGGCTTTCTGTGAGGCCTCGTTGAGGGCGCGCACTGGCATGGGTGCCACGCCAATGGTCAGCGGATCAGTCTCGGTCAATTCGCTGCTCAGGCCGGGGCCGCGCATCACAAAGGCAAAGCGGTGCTCTTTGATGGGCAGGACGAAGAATTGCACGTCCTCGATCTGGATGGTTTCCAGCAGAGCCGCCAGCGGAGCACTTTGCCCGGTGGGCAGGCGCCCGGCGCGACGGTCGGTAAGGCAGCCGCCGGCATCCACCGTGCAGAAGTTGCCGCGCGCCGCCACGTCTTCGACGCGCAGGTCAAAATCGACGCCCAGGGCTTCGAGTGCGCCGCGGCCGATTTCGTTTTCGATCGGGTCATAACCGAACAGCGCCAGGTGACCCGGTCCGCTGCCCGCGGTGATGCCCGGCCCGACCGGTTGAGACAGGCCCAGCGAGGACTGAAAGGCAAGGGCATCGAGGTTGGGCGTGCGCGCGGTTTCCAGCTCGGTTTCACCGCCCGGTTCGCACGGCAGCCCGCCCAGCCCGTCCATGATCAGCATGACGATGCGGGTGGTGTTGGGAGTGGATAGGGATTTCAGAAATTGAATGTCCATGCAAATTCTCCCCGGGCGGGACGTTATTCGGTGTAGGCGCGCCCCTGCCCAAACACCAGCGCGTTGTAAGCACGTTGAATTTTGCCATAATTGCCGTCGCGGTCAAGCGCGATGCCGCGCCCCACGCCACCGGCGATTTGCCCGGCGCCGATCTGCCGCATGGCGGTTTCCAGCTTGTCCAACAGGAGCGGAGCGCTGCCCGGCTCGGTGCTGCGGCCGTCAAAGATCAGGTGCAGGTATACGTTGTCCAACCCGCGCGCATGGGCCATGCGCAGCAGTTCGAGCGGATAATCGATGCTGCCGTGCGAGCTTTTCTCGGTCAGCAGACCGATCAGATGCAGCGCGCCACTGTTGGCCTGGACTTTTTGGATGGCTTGTTGAAAGATTTCGTTGTGGGCGAAGGTGCCGTCGTGCAGGGCCTGATCGAGGCGCACGTCGTCCTGCAGCACCACGCGCCCGGCGCCGATGTTGAGGTGCCCGGCTTCGGAATTGCCGGCTTTGCCGGGCTGCAGGCCGACGGCCTCGCCGGAAGCGCGCAGGGCGCTGTTGGGGTAGGCTCGTAGTAGCTCATCCCAGACCGGGGTGGCGGCAAGATGGATGGGATTGCTTTCGTCCGCGCTGCCGATGCCCCAGCCGTCCAGGATGACCAGCAGAACGCGCCGCCGGTTGTTCCAGACGGCATGCGGCGCGAGGGTTGCGCCACTCATTTCAGGCGGTTGGGGCAGCTTCATGGCGGCAAGGATGGTGGGGGCAATGTCGGCCAGAGCGCCGTCGCGCAATGGAGCGGGCGATTTGGCCCGGGGATCGATCATCACAAACGGTACGAGGTTGGTGGTGTGCGAAACGTGTGGCGCGCCTTCGGCGCCGTAAAGCACTTCCAGGTTGCCGTGATCGGCGGTGACCAGCGTGAGATAACCGGCTGCGTGGGCCGCGGCGATGACGCGCCCCAGGTGGGTATCCAGCGCGGCGGCGCAGGCGATTTTGGCTTCGCGATTGGCGGTGTGGCCAATCACATCCCCGTTGGCAAAGTTGGTGACGATCAGGTCATAGCCCTGTTGAAGTCCCTCGATCACGCGGTCGGCCACCGCGGGCAGGCTCAACTCCGGTGCCCGATCAAACGGCACGCCTTTGAGCGAGGGGATGCGCACGTCGTCTTCTCCGAGTGTTACGGCGTTGTTGCCGCCGTTGAAGAAGAAGGTGACGTGCGCAAATTTCTCCGATTCGGAGGTGTGCAGCTGGCGCAATCCGGCGCGGCTGACTACCTCGTTGAGTGTGGATTGAATCTTGGTGGGAGCAAACGCCACCGGCAAGTCTTTGAACTTCTCGTGGTAGAGAGTCAGGATCACAAACAGGAGATCCTGAAATTGGGCGCGTGGGAAGGTATCCAGATCGTGGTCAACAAAAGCCTCGGTCAGCTCCACCTCGCGTTCGCCGCGCCGACAGCAGAAAATGACCGCATCGCCGTCCTGAATGCGGCCGACGGGCGATCCATCGGAGCCAACGCGCACCAGAGGCTCGAACGAATAATCGGTTTGCCCTTCTTGATACAATGCGCGTACGGCATTTGCCAGCGCAGGCCCACCGCGGGAGATGCTCTCGGGCATGGAACGCTCCTTGCGCGGATTACCGCGCCGGGAAGATGTCGAGCAGGTCGCTTAATCGGGTGATGTAATGATCCGCCGGGTTTTCCCGGTTGGGGTCTTTCGCTTCCAGTTCGGCCGGCTCGATCATGATGATCACTTTACCGATGCCGGCTGCGCGCGACCCCTGCACATCGCGGATGGGGTTGTCGCCCACATACGCGCTGCGGGCCGGGGTGGTGTTGGCGCAACGCGCCGCTTCCAGATAAATTTCGGGGCCGGGCTTGCGGTATCCATAAATGGAAGACAGGATTACGGTGGGGAAGTATTTCGCCAGGCCTTCTTCCACCAGCCAGTTGGGGATTTCACGCTCGGTGATGGTGTTGCTGATGATGCCCAGCTTGTAGCCGCGGCGGTCGAGCTCGTAGATGGTTTCCTTGGCGTGTGGCGCAGTGAAGCGGCGGCCCATCGTCTGGCGGTAGAGGTAGGTCAGTTCACCGGCCAGCGGGGCGATGCGCTCGGCGGGGTAATCGGGCAGCAGCCACTGGGTCCACAGAATAGCTTCGGAGGCTTCGCGCAGCGTTTCGAACGCCCATTTGCGGTAGACTTTGTAGCGCGCATCGAGCAGAACAATCAATTCATCGGGCGTCATGGGCGTGCCGACGAAATCGGCGATGGCTTTGCGTGCATGGGCCTGGTATTCTTCGTCCTCCACCAGAATGCGCAGCGTGTTGCCAACATCAATGAAAATGGTGTCGATTTCCGGGTTCATCTGAGACCTTTCCTGTGGGGCGGGGTAAATGGTGCGGGCGAGCGCGGATGATTGTTCAAAATACTTGCAAAAACATTACTTTATGCAAGTTATCTTTCATTTGAAGATCATAAGCCATTTTTGAAAATTTTGCAAGTACCCTTTCAAAAATTCAGCCTTTGTTTTAAAAACTTGCAAGGTGATCTGGGGGCTTGACGCCGGCTGGCGCGTGTGTTAATATTTTTGAAGTCATCCTTGGAAAGGAGGTTTGCGATATGCGAATCAGCGGATTGTGTTCTTGCGGCGCTGTTGTGCGCGGCACAAATCTCGTTCGAGGGTGCCTGTAAGTCGGGTCAGACCGGTGACGGCTGGCCGCGGGCGCGCTCGGCGTCCCGCGGTTTTGTTTTAACCGGTGCTCCAATCCGGCGAAACCGCGGGCCATGGTCTGGCGGTTTTTTTGTTTTCAGGAGGTGACCGGTGCGAACTTTTTCCAATCCATGTTGTTCTGGCTCCGGCAGGAGCGTTGATTAAACCGATTTTGATCAGGCTCATGGAGAGCGTTCTGGTATGACGAAAATCGATCCCCGCATTCTGGATGAAGAAGGCGAACTGACCGCGCGAAAGCGCAACCCGGCACGGACGACAGCAGGGGCCGACCTGCGGGCCGGAAAACCCATGCGCAGCGATCATGTGGTGATGGATGAGATCCTGAAGCACAGCGCGCTGCGTGAGCTGGGTGAAATCTCCCCGTTTACCCCCACGTATGAAGGCGCGCGCTACGAGCGCACCTGGATTTTGAATTACCTGGGCGCGTTCTACGATGACGGGCAAATTCTGGATGTGCTCTACAAAGTGCGCGGCGGCAAGGAAGCCAATGTGTACTGCTGTGAGGCTCACCCCGATACCGGCTTGAACCTGCTGGCGGCCAAAGTGTACCGCCCGCGCATGTTCCGCAATTTGCGCAACGATGCGCGCTACCGGCAAAGCCGCGTCATTCTGGACGAAAGCGGCAAGCGCGTGAAAGACTCGCGCCTGCTGCACGCCATTCAGAAAGGCACGGATGTCGGAAAGGAAGCGCTGCACACTTCGTGGCTGCAGCATGAATACACCACACTGCAGATGCTGGCAGAAGCCGGCGCGGATGTGCCCAAACCGGTGGCGTTTTCCGAAAACACCATATTGATGGAGTATCTGGGTGACCGTGAGAGCGGCGCTCCGGCGCTGAATCAGATTCTCCTGGAGACGCGTGAAGCCCGCCGGCTGTTTGACCGGCTGATCCACAACGTGGAAGTGGCGTTGCGCTGCAACCGCGTGCACGGCGACCTCTCGGCCTACAACGTGCTGTACTGGCAGGGCGACTGCCGCATCATCGACTTTCCGCAGGCCGTCGACCCACGCACCAACCCGGACGCGGGCGATATCTTCACGCGCGATGTGGTGCGCCTGTGCCAGTATTTCAGCCACTGCGGCGTGCGCGCAGACGGTCCGGCGCTGGCCCGCGCCCTGTGGGAACGCTGGGTCAAACACCCTGCTCAGCTGAATACATCCTTCCTGGATCAGGATGACGAAGAGGGGCAGGACGAGCGGTAAGGTATCTGCGGGCCGTGGGCAAATCGCCTGCGGCCCGTTGTATAGAAAGGAAAATTTGACTTGCTCCCTGGCTCATGCTATCATTAAACAACGACGTGCAATCATCCCCTTTTTGTCTTGCACATTAAAAACTGAACAAAGGAGAACCAAATGAGTGCCGATTTTGTGGCTCGTCTAATTGGAATGATCGTTTTTTCTATTTTGGGTGTCTTTTTAGGCTCAAATCTGGGATCTCTGGCGCAGCGCAACCCGGCGGTGGCGGGCTTCTCGGTGGAAACCTACGCCTTCACCTTTGGCCTGGTGGGCGCCCTGGTGGGGTTGATTCTCACCCCTCTCATCACCACGCGACCGGCGCGGGCCATTCGTTCGCTGCTGGGGCGGGTATCGGCGCAAACGCTTTCGGCCGGGCTGATCGGCCTGATCGTCGGCCTGCTGATTGCCGCGCTGCTCTCGTTTCCGCTGTCGCTGGTGCCCTCGCCCTTCGGTGAGATCCTCCCCGCTCTTTCCGTCATTGTTTTCGCTTATTTTGGCGTTTCGGTCTTCATCATGCGCCAAAACGACATTTTTTCGGTCTTTCAATCGCTGCGCGGCAGTTCCGCCCCGGCCGAAGCCGGTGGGAAAAAGGAATGGGCCGAGCGCACCATCTTGCTGGATACCAGCGTCATAATCGACGGCCGGATTGCCGATATCGCCCGGACAGGTTTTGTTCCCGGGTCTTTGTTGATTCCACGCTTTGTGCTGATTGAACTGCAATACATCGCCGATTCTCCCGACAGCCTGCGTCGCCAGCGTGGACGCCGCGGCATGGAAGTGCTCTCGCAATTGCAGAAGGAGCCGATCCTTCCGGTGCGCATCAGCGATATCGACGTGGAAGGCGTGCGCGAGGTGGATGACAAACTGGTCATCCTGGCGCGCCAGTTGCGCTGTCCGATCCTGACCAACGATTACAACCTAAACCGCATCGCCGAGCTGCAGGGCGTGACGGTGCTGAATGTGAATGAACTGGCCAACGCGGTGAAGTCGGTGCTGCTGCCCGGCGAGACGATGAGCATCCGCGTCATTCAGGAAGGCAAAGAACAGGGCCAGGGCGTGGGTTACATGGACGACGGCACGATGGTGGTGGTGGAAAACGGCCGCGAACACATGAACCAGGAAACGCTGGTGGTGGTGACCAAGGTGCTGCAAACCGCGGCGGGGCGCATGATCTTTGCCCGGCCGGAAGAACGCTGATCCAAAGAGGTGTGGAAATGGGAATCAAAATCTATAACACGCTGACTCGCAAGAAAGAGGATTTTGAGACGCTGGAGCCCAACAAGGTGCGCATGTACGTGTGCGGCCCGACGGTCTACAACAAGGCCCACGTCGGTCATGCCATGTCGGCGCTGGTGTTTGATATCGTTCGCCGCTATTTGATGTTCCGCGGGTATGATGTGCGGCACGTGATGAACTTCACCGATGTGGACGATAAGATCATCAACCGCGCCAACCAGATGGGCGTGGACCCGTTTGCCCTGGCCGAAGGTTACATCCGCGAATTTGCGCAAAACCTGAGCGACCTGAATATTCTACCGGCCACCGTCAATCCGCGTGCCACGCGCGAGATGGATCAGATCATCAAGATGGTGCAAGAACTGATCGACAAAGGCTATGCCTACCCGATGGACGGCGACGTGTATTTCCGCGTGACGCGCGACAATGACTACGGCAAGCTGTCTGGCCGCAAGATGGACGATATGCAGGCCGGCGCGCGCATCGATGTGGACGAGCGCAAAGAAAACCCGATGGACTTTGCCCTGTGGAAGGGCGCCAAGCCCGGCGAACCGGCCTGGGACAGCCCGTGGGGCCCGGGACGGCCCGGCTGGCACATCGAATGCTCGGCGATGAACCTGACCCACCTGGGCGAGCAAATTGACATTCACGGCGGCGGCAACGATTTGATCTTCCCGCACCATGAGAATGAGATTGCCCAATCGGAGAGCTTCACCGGAAAATCGTTCGCGCGTTACTGGGTGCACAACGGTATGTTGCAACTGGGCGGCGAGAAGATGTCCAAATCGCTGGGCAACCTGGTGACAATTGAGGAGTTCCTCTCCAGACACAGCGGCGACGCGCTGCGCATGACCGTGTTGAATTCCGGCTACC
>DAOUGY010000204.1:0-16833 GCA_034428975.1 Anaerolineaceae bacterium
GCGCGCGAGTATTTCAAAGCCCTGCGCAAAGAAATGACCTGGGCCGCCCGCCAGGGTTTGCGCTTTGAATCAATGTACGTCGGCGGCGGCACGCCTACCATTCTGCTTGATGAACTGGTGCAGACCATCCAACTGGCCCGCGATGAACTGGGGGTCAGGGACGTCTCCTGTGAGACCAATCCCAATCACCTCACCCCGCAGTTGGTCGATCAGCTCGGCGATGTCGTCCAGCGTATGTCCGTGGGCGTCCAGAGCTTCGATGACAAGTTGCTCGCCCGCATGAATCGCCTGGAGCGCTTCGGCACCGGTGAACAGGTTCTGGCCCAGATTCAATCTGTCGCCGGGGGCTTTTCATCTCTCAACGTGGATATGATCTTCAACATCCCCGGGCAAACGCGCGAGATGCTTCAGCGCGATATTGATTTGATCCTCGAATCGGGAACCAACCAGACCACCTTCTACCCCTTGATGGTCTCTCCTTCGGTCCGCAAGGCCATGGAAAAGAACATGGGCCACCTGGATTACAACCAGGAATACGATTACTACAACCTGATTATCGAAAAACTGGCCCCGCGTTTCCAACTTTCCACAGCCTGGACTTTCTCCCACAAAAAAGAAACGCTCATCGATGAGTACATCGTAGAATCCGAGGAATACCTGGGACTGGGGTCGGGCTCATTTAGCTATCTCAATGGCGAGCTCTTCGTCAGCACGTTTTCCATCCCCGAATACATCCGCCGCGTGAACGAGGGTCTCAGCCCCGTCACCGGCGCGCACCGCTTCAACCGCCGCGAGCGCATGTACTACAGCCTGATGATGGACATGTTTGGACTGAACGTCAACAGCCAGACCTACCGTGCGCGTTATGGGAAACCGCTGGAATCGCTCATGCCTCTGGAACTGGGGGTGCTCGATGCCTTCGGTGCGCTCAAACGCTCGAGTAACGGTCACTTTACCGTCACTCCGCTGGGCCGGTATTACACTGTGGTGATGATGCGCGAATTCTTCGCCGGTATTAATCGCGTGCGCGACCAGGCTCGCAAAAACCTGAACACAGATTCTTGCGCGCTGGAAAAGCAAACCTTAGGGACACTGAATCAGTCGCTGCGCCCATAGGCACCCGCCGCACGCCGGTTGGCGATTTCCAAAGCAGTCCTCGAGATTTTCTTCCGACATTTCACACGTGTTACAAAACACACAGGGTGAAAAATCACTGCTTTGGATTCGCCGTCTCAAGGCCACATACGCCGGCTCATTCCAAATCGTCCACAGCTCGCCGGTGCGCACATCACCGCATGTATAGGCCGTATTGCGCCGCGTTCGTCCGCCCAGGTAGTTTGGATGACTGTGCAACAACGGCAGGCACGGGCTCACTGCCCCATCCCAGCGTACCGAAAGGCTGCCCTTCTGAATAAACGGGCATTGCATCTCATCACCCGAAATCATTGTCCCATCAGCGAACGCCACGCTGTGTTCACTCTCCAACGCCAGCCGCGCGGCAATCACATCCGGGTCGCCGTCCATGTCCGGCATGGAGACCAGCAATTCCGGTCGCGGCGCGGCCATCATCCGCTCGTACAACGCCTCTCGCCGCAGCCCGGCATGGTGCGCCAGCACATGACTGACCGAAAGGCGCGTGGCGCCCAGCTCTTTCGCCAGGCGCGCCATCTCCGGCA
The DNA here is from genome assembly GCA_034428975.1 of Anaerolineaceae bacterium. Taxonomy (GTDB): domain Bacteria; phylum Chloroflexota; class Anaerolineae; order Anaerolineales; family Anaerolineaceae; genus DAOUGY01. The sequence continues at coordinate 1,677 of DAOUGY010000204.1, forward strand.
GATCCCGAATATTTCGGCGCATCGCCACAAAGGCGATGCCCAATTCGGGCAACAACCTTCCGGTGACGCGTTTCATTTCGCCCAGTTTCCGCAAATGGCCCAAAACCTCGCCCAGTTTCGCCCCCAGGCGCACGTCCGCGTAACTCTCCGGCCGGGCGCCGTCCAACGACACCCACAGATAGTCCAGCCCGGCGTCCATCAACGCAGAGAGCATCGGCTCATCCAGCAGAGTGCCGTTGGTGATCAATTCCACGCGCGCCTTCAATTGCTTGGCACGCCGCACCATCGCCACAATCCGGGGATGTGCCAGGGGTTCGCCATACCCGCCAAAGAAGACCTCCGGGATGGGATGAATCTTTTCCAGTTGCGAAAATAAGCGTTCTTCCACCGTCAAATTCATGCGCCCTAGCGGCTCATCCCACACATTGCGCATGCACGTCCGGCAATCCAGGTTGCACAGGTTGGTCGGTTCAACGTACACCCGCGCCAGTTGGCTGACCGGCCGTCGAATCAGCCAATTCCCATCTCGAATCTCAATTTCCAGCTCCTGCCCGGCGTTCAGCATGAACTGGTCAGTCAGTTCTCGGGGAATCACCAACCGGTTCTCGGTATCCATCCGGGTAATCCATTTACGGCTCATGCTGCACCTCAAATTCTTTTCAAAAGCTCATTTAATTATACAAGCTACCCGGCCTGGCCATCTGCCTTACAACACCTCGACAGAAGGGCCAATCAAGCTGGCAAAGGTTGTTCGCTGCCGCAAGGTGTTGTAAAATCAACGTTCTCAGAAAATGCCGCGTGTGCTGTTCATTCAGCCTGGCGAGCTTATTCTCAAGGTGTCTGGTGACTACACTATTTTTCGCGACCGATATTCACGGCTCCGATATCTGTTGGAACAAATTCCTGAACGCAGGCAAATTCTACGGCGCAGACGTCCTCGTATTGGGGGGCGATATGACCGGCAAAGCCATCGTACCGGTTGTCCGGCTGGCGGCTGATCATTGGCGCGTCACCCTGCTGGAGCAGGTGTCGGAGCTTTCGAGCGAGGACGAGCTGCAAGAAATGCTGCGTCGCGTGCGCAGCCGCGGTTATTATCCGTATTTGACCGACCCGGATGAAATTCAAGAGCTGACCAAAAACCCGCAGCGAGTCGAGGCCATCTTTACCGCCGAAGTGCTGAAAACCGCCGAGCAATGGTTGAAGATTGCTGAAACCAAGCTCAGCGGCACCCCCATTCGCTGTTATGTGTCGCCCGGCAATGATGATATGTTTGCGCTGGATGATCTCATCCGGCAATCCAAAGTGGTCCACCTCGCCGAAGGCGAAGCGGTGGAAATCGACTCTGACCACCAGATGATCTCCTCTGGGTGGAGCAACCCGACTCCCTGGCATACATTCCGCGAAGAAACGGACGATCGCCTGCTCGTGCGCTACGAAAATATGATCCGCCGGCTTAAGAATCCACAGCACGCGATCTTTAACTTCCACGTTCCGCCGCACGCTTCGGGTTTGGATGACGCCCCCGAGCTGGATGCGACACTGCGCCCCAAATACGCCGGCAACTCCCTGATTCCGGTGGGTTCCACCGCCGGTCGCAAGGTGATTGAGCAATACAAACCGGTTCTCAGTCTTCACGGTCACATCCATGAGGCGCGCGGCGCCACCCGCATCGGACGCACCCTGTCCATCAACCCCGGCAGCATGTACGAGCAAGGTTATCTCTACGGCGCGCTCATCCATCTTTCCAAAGATAAAATCAAGAACTACATTCTGACCAACGGCTAATTCCTTCCCAAGCCGGCTTCCTCTTGACCATTCTGGAGGTTCCCCATGTCACGTTTAGGTACCCCGCCGCAAGCTTCTGAGCAGTCTCTTTTTGTCCGCAAAGCCACCGGTCTGGTGCGCTCCTGGTCGGTATTTGACGCCTTCATCTACGCCATGTTTTCCATCAACCTGGTCACGCTGGGCCTATACATCTTTAGTCAGATGTATGCCCTCTCCGGCGGACTCCTGCCCACGTTGTTGATCAGCGCCGCATTCATCCTCTTTGAAGTCATCGTCTATGCCAGCCTGATCGCCGTCATGCCGCGCTCCGGTGGCGATTACGTCTGGCAATCGCGAGTCCTGGGCGGCGGCATTGGCTTCATCCTCTCGGTGGCCGGCTGGTGGTTCATCCTCTGGCTGTGGGTGCCGCTCTACAGCGACATGCTGCGCCAAATCTTCCTCACCCCGCTCCTTGGCATCGCCGGAGCCAAAGCGGCGGCTCTCTGGTTCGGTCAGACCAACACGGGCCTCTTCATTACATCGCTCATCGTCCTGGCCATCGTCACCATTTTCATCTCCCTTGGCATGAAGTTCTATGCCCGCATGCAGAAGATTTGCTTTGCCATCGGCCTGGTGGGCCTGCTCATCGTTTTCGGCCTTCTGCTCTTTGGCAATCCGCAATCGTTCCAGGCTGGCCTCGAACGCGAAGCCGTCGCCCAATTTGGCGCGCAACCCGGCGTGTACCAATCCACGCTGGCTGCCGGTGAAGCCGCCGGCGCGACCGCTCCGCTCTTTGGCGGCGCTCCCGGCGCCATCTTCCTGGCTATGCCCTTTATCGTTTTCTTCAACCTTTGGCCCAACTGGGGAGCGACGCTCTACGGCGAAGTGCGCGGCGCGACGGATTTCAAACGCAACTTTTGGAGCATGGCCGGCGCACTGCTGGTCACCACATTGTTGGCCGCAGCCTTTCTCCTGCTCATCAACAAGACCATGACCTGGGATTTTTACATGAAGGCCAATGGGGCCTGGTGGAATTTCTCATGGGGCTACACCGATCAGGCACCGCCGCTGCCGATATGGCCTTACCCGGCTCTGTTGGCCGTCTACATGACTTCCAGCCGCGTGCTGCAGTTCGTCATCGTCCTGGCAATGAGCGCCTGGTGGTTTGGTTGGGCCGGCACTCTCTTCCTCAGCTCCACGCGCGTCATTTTTGCAGCCGCCTTTGACCGTCTGTTGCCCGAGCGTGTCGCGGAAATTCACCCCCGCACGCGCACGCCGCTCATTGCGCTCATGCTCATGGTCATCCCATCCATCATCGTGTCCGCGTTGTTCGCCTGGAATGTCTTTGGCTTCCGCGCCCTCACCCTCGATTCCACCCTGGTCATTGCCATCACCTATTTTGGCTCCACCCTCTCCGCCGTACTGCTTCCCTACACCAAGCCCGATCTGTACAACGCTTCGCCCATTGCCCGTTACAAAGTGTTTGGCATACCGCTCATCACCCTGGCCGGTGTTATCTTTGGTGGCTTCCTGGGGTTCCTGCTGTTTGCCTGGATTTTTGACCCGCTCAAGCTCTACGGCATCGGACTGAGCAACACCTCTTCCATCCTCTTCATCATCGTTCTCTATGCACTGGCGCTGGCCATTTATTATGGCTTCAAGCTGTATCGCAAGAAAAGCGGCATTGATATCGACAAACTGCATCAGGAAATCCCTTCGGAGTGATTCGCCAGGGAACTATCATCCTGAACAGTACTAGGCGATATCCGTTGAAAAAGGTACAATAACGGCCATGCCCACACTGCCCGATATCCAGGCTGAAATGCGCCGGCTCATTTCCCTTGCCCAGCAGCAAGGGATCGTATTGCGCGCCTTCGGGGGATTGGCCGTCCAGTTGCTCTGCCCGTCCACGACGCGTCCAGGCCTGATGCGCCAATCCAGTGATATTGACCTGATCGCCGCGCGGAAAAACTCTGCACAGCTTTCGGATTTCTTTGCCCGCAACGGCTACCAGCCTGATCGCGACCTCAACCTGCTCAACGGCGACCAGCGCCAGTTGTACTTTGATGGCACACAGAATCGCCAGGTGGATATCCTCATCGGCGATTTCCGCATGTGTCATCAAATTCCTCTGGATTCACGCCTGACGGTCTGCCCGTGGACTCTTCCACCGGCCGAATTGCTTCTCACCAAAGGTCAGATCGTGCAAATCAACGATAAAGACCTGCGCGACATGGCCGCTCTGCTGCTTGATCATCCGCTGGGGGACTCCGATGAGGGTCGAATCCATTCAGCCGTGATAGCCACTCACTGTGGCCGGGATTGGGGTTTTTTCACCACCTTCAGCGATAATCTCCGCCGCCTGCAAGATTTCGCCGCCGCCCTGCCGCTCACGTCAGAGGAAATCGGTATCATTCAACAGCGTGGATCGGCTCTGCTCACGCTCATCGAAGAAACTCCCAAAACCGGGAGTTGGAAATTGCGCGCCAGGCTCGGACGGCGCATGCGCTGGTATGAAGAAGTGGAAGAAGTGCAGCGTTGATCGCGTCGGAGAGTCGATATGCCTTATCTCGGTGAAATTGCAGCGCTGAGCGCTGCCTTTTTTTGGTCATTGGCCTCGGTTTTTTTCAACCGAATCGGCAAGTCCATTTCCGCCGGTCTGATGAATTTGCTCAAGGGCGTGCTGGCCATTGGCTTCATCGCCATTTTCATGCTGCTCGTCGGTGAAAAATTCAACAACATTGCTCCCCTGGCACTCATCCTACTGGCGATCAGCGGCTTCCTCGGTATCACCGTTGGTGACACGGCCTTTTTCCATGCCCTCAAACATCTCGGTCCACGCCGCGCTCTGCTCATCGGCATTCTCAATCCACCCCTCTCCGCCTTGCTCGCGGCTATATTCCTGCAGGAAAAATTGCCCGTCACCGCCTTTACTGGAATGGCCGTCACCATCGCTGGGGTTGCCTGGGTCATCGCCCAGCGTGAACCCGCCGCCACGCCCCAGGGCAGCGTTGCGGTCGGCGTCGCCGCCGGCTTGTTTGCTACCCTCACCCAATCGGTCGGCTCCATTCTCACCCGCGCGGCTTACCTTCAAACCACTGTCACCGCCTTGCAGAGCGCGCTTATCCGCCTGGGAGCCGCGGTCATATTCCTTATCCTCTTCGTGTTCTTCTCAAAAGGCGATGCCGCTCAATGGTCGGCGGTCCGCCGCCAGCCCGTTTTCTGGCGCAACATGGCCATCGCCACACTTCTGGGCACGTTCTTCTCGCTCTGGCTCTATCAGCTGGCCCTGCAAAACGCCCCCATCGGCATCGCACAAACCCTGCTCTCCACCGGTCCGCTTTTCATCCTCCCCATCGCCGCCGTGATGGGTGAAAAAATCACGCCCAAATCGGTGCTGGGCGTGTTGGTTTCTCTGTTTGGAATTGTTCTTCTATTCTGGTTGTAGCGATTTACCCGCCGATCGCCTGCATGGTACGGCCTGAAAGGTCACCGTTGGCCTGATTCAACTCATGTCCCACCGGTTTCCCGTTCACCGCCTGCAGCAAAATTGGCAGAATCGGTTCACCCGCCCGAATGGCCGGCAATATCGGGATTTCCATATTACGCAGCAGGCACGGCCGCAAATTACCGTCCGCGGTCAGACGCAGGCGATTGCAGCTCTGGCAAAAATGTTCACCCACCGGTGATATAAATCCAACCCTCCCCAGCGCGCCAGGGATCTGAAACTCACGGGATGGCCCGTTGCCCACTTTTCCGTTGATGGGCGTCAATCCCAGCGGCTCCAACATCTCCAGCATTTCATGAATCGAAATAAAGGCATCCGCTGGGTTGGGCAAGCCGCGTCCCCAATCCGCGCCGGTTGTGAACGGCATCAGCTCAATAAAGCGCACATGCCAGGGCTTTTCGCGCGTCAACCCGGCCATATGCATGAACTCATCGTCGTTCACTCCGCGCATGGCCACCACATTGATCTTGATCGGTGAAAATCCCACCCGTTCAGCCGCTTCAATACCGCGCATGGCACGTTCAAAGCGTCCACCGCGCGTGATTCGTTCAAACTTTTGGGGATCAAAGGTGTCCAGGCTGATATTCACGCGCTTCAGGCCAGCCTCCGCCAGCGCCTCGGCGTGATCCGCCAGCAGCACACCATTGGTCGTCAGGCTGATATCCTCAATCCCCGGAATCTGGGAAATCATGCGCACCAATTCCGGCAGGCCATGCCGCACCAGCGGTTCACCACCTGTCAGGCGCACTTCGCGCACCCCATTTTCGGCGGCCACCCGCACCACCTGCACGATCTCTTCATAGCGCATAATCGCATCGTGTTCCACCCAGTTCATGCCGTCAGGAGGCAGGCAGTACACGCAGCGAAAATTGCATCGGTCGGTCACAGATACCCGTAAATAGGTTATAGGACGTCCAAAACGGTCGATCAGCATGCAGTCACCTTTACCGTTAGCGGATTGCCTCGATTGTATCACAAACCGTCCCACTGCCATCTGGAACAGGAAAAGCGCCCCACCATCACAGTTAAATCAGGAGTTTTGTCGCTAGGGCGGCCCATTGGTTTGTGTAATAATGAAGTATCATCCGAAGATTTTTCCATTCGCCAAACGTCAAGGAGAGCATATGCGTCTTTTCGCCGATCACTCAAAATGCTCGGGGTGCAAGGCATGCCTGGTCGCCTGTTCGCTTAATTTATTCACGGAAAACAATCCCAAAAAAGCGGCGCTCAACATCATCCCGCATTTTCCCGACCCCGGAAATTATCGCGTGGCCGTTTGCACACAATGCGGCGAGTGCGCAGACGCCTGCCCAACCGGCGCCATCCACCGCAACAACCGCGGCGCGTATTACGTTGATTTCACTGAATGCAACCTGTGCGAATCATGCGTACCGGTTTGCCCGGAAGGCGTGATGTACGTTCGCGTGGCCCTCGCCGACGCCGCCTGGAAATGCGACTTGTGCGGTGATTGCGTCACCGTGTGCGGTATGGATGCCCTCTGGATTGCCGAATCGACCCCGGTCGCATAAGGAGAAAAACATGCACGGTTATGGTGGTTCCATTCTTCGCGTCGATCTTACCCATGGAAAAATCACCCACGAGCCCACGCCCGAAAAACTGGCCCGCGATTACATCGGCGGGCGCGGCTTTGGCGCCTATTTTCTCTATCACGAAGTGCCGGCCCATGCCGATCCGCTTGGACCGCAAAACAAGCTGATCATTTCCTCCGGCCCCCTTTCCGGTTTGATGATCCCCGGCGCCGGCAAATGCGACTTCGCCTGCAAATCGCCGCTCACCGGTGGTTACGCCGGCTCTTCGCTGGGCGGTCACTTTACCGCCGAAATGAAATATGCCGGCATCGACAGCATCATCCTCGAAGGCATCAGCCCCCGTCCGGTCTACCTGTTCATCGATGACCGCCGCGTGGAACTGCGCGACGCAGCCCATCTGTGGGGCCGCGGCTGTATCTCGGTTGAAAAAGAATTGAAAGATCAATACGGCGAAGAGTTCCAGATCGCCGTCATTGGTCCCGGTGGCGAAAACGGAGTTTTGTTCGCTTCCATCAACCACGACTATGGCCGCCAGGCCGGGCGAGGTGGCGTCGGCGCGGTGATGGGCAGTAAGCTCCTGAAAGCCATTGTCCTCCACGGCACACAGTCCATTCCAGTCGCCGACCCGGCGGCGTACCGCAAAGCCGGCATGGAGTTGTACACCGCCTGCAAACAGGCCGAAGGGCTCAAACCCTGGCAGTTGTACGGCACCACCATTGTCACCAGTTGGTGCGACGAAGTCGGCGCCCTGCCCACCCGCAACTTCTCCGCCGGTTCCTTTGAGGACGGCAAAACTCTGTACGGACCGGTCATGCGCGAACAGATCGTGCAAACCGATAAAGGCTGCTTTGGTTGCCCCTCTCCCTGCGGCAAATACAGCCGCGCGCATCGCTATCAGACGAACGTCGAAGGCCCGGAATACGAAACCATCGGTATGCTTGGCTCCAACCTCGGCATTTCCGATATACAGGATGTCGCACAGGCCAACCTGTTATGCGACGAGTTGGGCATCGATACCATCAGCACCGGCGGTTGTATTGGCTGGGCGATGGAATGCCACCAGAAGGGCTTGCTTTCGGCTGAAGAAGTCGATCATCTCGACCTGCAATTTGGCAACGTTCAAGCCGCATTCGCGCTCATCGAGAAAATTGCTCGCCGCGAACCGGGGATCGGTGCGCTGCTCTCGCGCGGAGTGAAAAGCGCCGCCCGCCAAATCGGCCGCGGAACCGACAAATTAGCCGTTCACGTTAAAGGCATGGAGCAATCGGCCTACGCCACCCACAATGCCACCGCCATGCTGCTGGCGTACATGACCTGTGACGTCGGCGCGCATCACAACCGTTCCTGGGCCATCACCTATGACTTGCAGGTAGGCCGTGATCTGGTGGTGCCCGAAAAAGTGGCGCGCATCATCTGGCTGCAAAACTTCCGCCCAATGTTTGACGTTCTGGGCTCGTGTCGTCTGCAATGGGTGGAATTGTCCATCGATCGCGAGCTTTACGTCCCCGCCCTGGACGCCATCACCGGCATTCATCGCTCCTGGCAGGATTTGGAAGAAGTGGGCGAACGCATCTGGAACCTGAACCGCATGTTCTGGATTCGCGAAATCGAAGGCTTCGACCGCATGTGGGATCTTCCCGCACCACGCTTCTACGAAGAACCGCCCACATCCGGCCCCACCAAAGGCCAGATCACCCGTCTGGAGGATGTCCAAAAGTTGTTGGATATGTATTATGAACAGCGCGGCTGGTCCACCAATGGCATCCCCCTGTCGGAAACGCTGGACCGCCTGGGCTTGACCCCACTGGTGGCGTAGATCATGATTGACATCCGCATCACCGGTATCCTTAAGGATTTCACCGCCGGCCGCGACACCATCCCGGCGCGCGTCGGTGAATCCATCCTCCAGGCGCTCAAGGACGCCGGCATCCCCACCGAACTGGTTGCCCTGGCGCTGGTGAACGGCGTCCAGCAGCCCAAGGATACCGTGCTCAAACAAGACGACGTCGTGACGCTCTACACCGTCATGGGCGGAGGTTAAACCACTCGTTTCATTTTTACAGGCCGGCAGAACTGCCGGCCTGTTCTTATTCCTTGACCAAACGCATCAACAAGGATAAAATTCACGGTCGCGCTCCAAATGATTAACCAGGCGCGCGGTTCGGCGAAAGCCACATCCCAAATGGGCGAAGGTAACCTCCAAAGCGAGGTGAGAGGCGCCTGAAGGAAGGTACTTGATGGAAAAGATCGTTTTGAATGCCACCCGTCGTTCTGTGACGGGCAAGCAGGTTGGCGCCCTGCGTCGTGCGGGCAAACTGCCCGGTGTCCTCTATGGCCACAAGTTCGAATCCACCCCCATCACGCTCGACACCCGCGAAGTGATTCGCGTTCTGGGCACCACGTCGCCCACCACGCTCATCACCATCAACCTCGACGGTAAAGAGCATGCCACCCTGGTGCGCGAAAAGCAGCGCCACTTTGCCAAGAATCAACTCCTGCATGTCGATTTCCAGGTCGTCTCCCTCACCGAGAAGATCCGCGCCGATGTGTCGATCGAATTCGAAGGCATCGCCCCGGCGGTCAAGGATTACAACGGCGTAGTCGTTACCGGCCTCTCCGCCCTGCATGTGGAAAGCCTGCCCCAGGATCTGCCCGCCCGCATCATCGTGGACATTACCGGCCTGACCAAGATCGGCGATTCCATCCTCGTCCGCGATCTCAAGATCTCCGACAAGGTCACTGTGCACGCTCCGGAAGATGAAATGGTCGTCATCATCACCGGAGTAGCCGAAGAAGTCGAAGCCACCGAAGAAGGCGGCCTGGCCGAACCCGAAGTGATCGAACGCGGCAAGAAGGAAGAAAACTTCGAGGACTAATCGCCTCACACTCTGGCAAAAAAAAGACAGCGGTTTTTCACCGCTGTCTTTTTTTCACACCAGTTTGAGAATTTTAAGCAAAGCCAGCATGATCATCCCCGACACACCCCACAGGGTCTCCCCGTCGTACGGTTTGAAATAGACGACGTCCACTATTCGGCTCATGATAACGTGCGGGCGAATTTCAATGTTCTCTTCTTGGGTCAACCAACCGAGTGGAATGGTGAAAGCCCGCGCCACCTCATCGCTCGAAAGCCGCAGGGCATAAGGCCAAACCTTCAGCACACCCACCACCGGTGTAATCAGGTAGGACGAAATGGTCGGAAAATCCGGCATCCGGCCCAACACATCCACATCACCGGGGCGAATGCCGATTTCCTCCCAGGTCTCCCGCAAGGCGGTTTCCTCCAGCGAAACATCCTGCGGTTCTGCTGATCCACCGGGAAAAGCCACTTGCCCTTTATGATCGTGAACGGTGTCTGTGCGAACCGTGAGCAAAACCTGCCAGGCGTCCTCCACCCTCACCAGCGGAATCAGCACCGCTGCCCGGCGCAGACCGCCATCCAGGGCCGGCTGCGCTGCCAAATGTCGGCTCAACAACGCCCGAATCCGTTCCGGGTGAAGAGCACGAGCATCCGTGGGATGAACCGATTCACAACTCGGCGGATTCACCTTCATCGCTCATGGCGGGTTCGCCGTCATCCTCGCCTTTTTTCAGGACATCTTCCAAAGAAAGCATGCCCGATTCCCGCATCAGGTCCGGCGAGAGCTTTTCTTCCATCGTCACCGGCCGGGCAAAGATCAAAAAGCCGGTGTGCGCCACCATGCGATCGGTTGGGCGCAAGCGGTTCGGCTCCGGTTTGTAATACCGCAGCATGATCTCCAGCACATCGATGAACGCGAAATGGTTGCGGCGCAGCGAGACAAGCAGCTGACTGACTTGATTGGTCGTCGGCAGGATGCTGCCAAAGAAACCGCCCGGTTTCAAAGCGGCCCGCGCCTGTTCTATGTAATCATGCGGATTCGGTAGGTCGAGGAACAGCGCGTCCACCTCGGTTTCCGCGAATCCATCGGCGGCATTCCCCAGGTGGAAGGTCACGCGCTCTTCCAACCCGGCGCGCGCCAGATTCTTACGGGCCAGGGCCTGCATCTCTTCGCGTGCCTCGTACGTGAAAACCCGCCCTTCTTTTCCAACCGCAAAAGCGAAGGCCGTGGTCAACGCGCCGGAGCCGGTTCCGCATTCCAGCACCGTCTGTCCAGGGCCGATGCCCATGTTCACCAGAAGGTAACCGATTTCCTTGGGATAGAGAATCTGCGTATTGCGCGGGGTTTCGCGCAGCAGATCGCCCAACGAAGGCTGCAAGAGGAAAAACGGGGCACCAAGGTGGCTGACGATTTGCGTGCCCCAGGGTTTACCGAGCATCTCATCGTGGGGGATTACACCGCGGTGCGATTGAAACGTCGCCCCGGCTTTCAGCGTAAAAATAAAGTTCTTGTGCCGCAGGCCCACCAGTTGAACCAGGTCACCGTCCTGCGCATGGGTTCCGTGCAAACTCCAACTCAATGTAAACTCCTGACGTACTTAATTCCAAATTATTGGATTATTCCTTGGCTTCCACCTGCACCAGGCTCAGCCAGTAACCGACCAGCAAGAAAAGGATCGAGCCCAACACTGCCGCCGCCGTGCGCAGCGCGCCAACGCTCAACCACGTGAAACCCAGCGCGTCCCCGGCGAAGTGCCCGGCAATGAACCCGACCCAGCTCAGGATGAAATACAGCACCAGCCGTTGCCAGCTGCCGCCGCGCCAAAAATGAAAAATCGCCCCCAGCAGACTGGACAACAAAAAACCAAACAGGATGGTGGGTAATGTCACCGAAGCGCTCCGTGAAATTAAGAGTCCAATTCAATCGTGCCGCTGCCGATTACTTCATCCCCAGTATAGCAGACCGCCAGTTGCCCGGGGGTGATATCCCGCAGGGAATTTTCAAACCGCGCGACTGCGAGATGACCATCCAGCACGCTCACTGCGGCCCGCGCAATCTCTGCCTTGTACCGGATTTTTACGTCCGCCTCAAAGTTGCTTGCCGGCGCTTCTCCGCTGATCCAGTTCATCTGCGACATTCGCAGCTCGCGCCGGCCCAGTTCAGCCTGCGTGCCAACAACCAGCAAATTGTCGTCCAGTCGCTTATCCACAACATACAACGGCTCGCTATACGCAATGCGCAATCCCTTGCGTTGTCCAATCGTGTAACCCGCCAGCCCGCTGTGTTCGCCGATCGCTGTACCATCGGTGGTCACAATTTTGCCCGGCTGCAATGTACCCGGCACGTACCGCCCCAGGAAATCGCGGTAATCACCGTCTCCCAAAAAGCAAAGGTCCTGTGAATCGGGTCGCCCCGCCGACGAAAATCCAAACTTGCGCGCCAGCTCGCGCACCGCGGGTTTTTCCAGTTCACCCAATGGCAGCAGCGTGGCGCGCAGTTGCGTTTGATTTAATCCGCTCAACACATACGATTGGTCTTTGCGGGAGTCCACCCCCTTGTACAGATGCGCCTGACCTTTTTCATCGATTCGCACGCGCGCATAATGACCGGTTGCGAAGTACGATGCACCCAACCCCAGCGCCTGTTCCAGCAGGAAACCCCAGCGGATGCTGCGGTTGCACACAATGCACGGATTGGGCGTCACCCCGGCGGCATAACCATCCAGAAACGCCTGCACCACTCTTCGCCGGAACAGCTCTTTGACATCCATAGCGTAGAAGGGTATGGACAATTGCGCCGCCACGCGCCGCGCGGCAGCCATGGCGTCTGGCGTGCAACAGCGGTTGCGGTCCTCTTGACCGTCCTCGCTCCACAGGCGCAGCATCACGCCGATTACGTCGTAACCGGCTTCCACCAACAGCGCCGCCGCCACCGACGAATCAACGCCACCGCTCAACCCCACCACCACACGCGGGCGATCAGCCATTGGCTCTACTCGTTCGCCGTGCGCGCCAGTGCCACACATTTTTTCAAGGAAACCATAAAGGCGTCCAGAATTTCACGCGTCGTGTCACGCCCCAGCGTCACGCGCAGCGAACCCAGCGCCCACGTGCGCGACAGGCCCAGCGCCAGCAGCACATCCGAGGGTTGAGGGTTCCCCACCCGGCAGGCCGACCCGCTGGAGCAGGCAAAGCCATCCATATCCAACAGCGCCAGCAAATGATTGCCGTCCACATTCTCAAACACAAAGCTGGCGTGGTTGGGCAATCGCTTCTGTGGATGGCCCGTCAGGCGCGCGCGCGGAATTTCATCCAACACCCGTCCAATCAAATAATCACGCAGCTCGCTGTAAGCGGCGGCCCGTTCGACCACGCCGTTCTGCGCCAGGGTCAGCGCTTCTGCCAGCCCCACAATATACGGAATGTTTTGCGTCCCGGCTCGCAGGCCGCTTTCCTGCTTGCCGCCGGTCAGTATTGGCAAAATTTCCTGCCCGCGCCGCACGTACAACGCGCCTACGCCTTTTGGTCCATAAAATTTATGCGCGCCAATTGCCAATAAATCAACAGTACCGCGTTCCACGTCCATCGGCAAGTGCGCCGCCGCCTGCACCGCATCGGTGTGAAACGGCACGCCGGCCTCCCGGCATATGGCGCCGATCTCATCAATTGGGTTGATCGTGCCAATTTCATTGTTGGCGTACACCACCGAAACCACCGCCGTATCTTCCCGCAGCGCCGAGCGAACTTCATCCGGATGCACAACGCCATAAGCATCCACCGGCAGCAGCTCCACCTTAAAACCGAATTGGTGGGCCAGTTGGCGCGCGGTGTGCGACACGGCGTGGTGTTCCACCGGGCTGATCAGGATATGCCGCGCTTTGCGCTGGTTGGCCCTTTGAAACGCAGCCCCGCGCAGCGCCAGATTGTCGCTTTCGGTACCGCACGCGGTGAAGATGACTTCTTCCGGGCGTGCCCCCAGCGCATTCGCCACCTTCTGTCGCGCTTCTTCCAGGGCAATCTCGGCTCGTTGGCCAAACGTGTGAATCGACGACGGATTGCCAAACGTTTCGGAGAAATACGGCAGCATGGTCTGAAGCACCCGCTCGTCCAAAGGGGTGGTTGCCGCATAATCCAGGTAATATCGGTTCATGGCTTCCGGCTCCTCTCGCTTCTATACCGGTATTCGTAACACACGATTATAGCACGTCTACCCTGTACTCTAAACTTTCCGCGCGGTCAAAGCACTGTTATAATAGCGGTATTATCCGCAATCAAGAACCACTGCTCTGGAGGACTCATGGCGGGAAAAATCGTATTCGGAACCGACGGATGGCGGGGTGAGATCGCCCGCGATTACACCTTTGAAAATGTCCGGCGCTGCACGCAGGGCTTTGCCGCTTACCTGAACAATCATGGGTTCAACGGCCAGTGGGTCGTCGTCGGTTACGATAAACGTTTTCATTCTGAGAATTTTGCCCGAGCCGTCGCCGAAGTGCTCACCGGCAATGGATTGCGCGTCTACCTGACGGACGGTGCCACCCCCACCCCCGTGATTGCCTTTTCGGTGGTCAATCGCAAAGCCGCGGGTGCAGTGAACATCACGGCCTCACACAATCCGCCTACCGACAACGGCTTTAAAGTGCGCGATAATCACGGCGGCGCCATTCCTCCCGAAGGGCTGCTCGAAATCGAAGCCAACATTCCCGAAACGGAAGCCGGCGTCCAATCCATGCCCTTCGCCGAAGCTCAAGCCGCCGGCCTGGTGGAAATCTTCGATGCCGCTCCCGCCTACATTGAACACCTGAAAGATTTGATCGACCTCGAGCCGCTGCGCAACGCCGGCTTCAAAGTGGTCGTGGATGCCATGTGGGGCAACGGCGCCGGTTGGTTCTCGCGCCTGCTCGCCGGCGGCACCACCCAGGTGATCGAGATTCACAACACCCGCAACCCGATCTATCCCGAAATGAAACGCCCCGAGCCGATTCCGCCGAACATCAACGTCGGTTTGAAGACCACGCTCGAACAGGCCGGCGATGTTTTGCTGATAACCGACGGCGACGCCGACCGTGTGGGCATTGGCAATGAGCGCGGCGAATTCATCAACCAGTTGCAGGTATATGCCCTTCTGGCGTTCTACATGCTGGAAGTGCGCGGTGAGCGCGGTCCGATTGTCAAAACGCTCTCAACCACCAGCATGCTCGAAAAACTCGGCAAGCTCTACAACATTCCCATTTACGAAACCGGTGTAGGTTTCAAATACGTCGCTCCCAAAATGCTCGAAACCGACGCGCTCATGGGCGGCGAAGAATCCGGCGGGTATGCCTTCCGCGGCAACGTCCCCGAACGCGACGGCATCCTGGCAGGCCTGTACTTCCTGGATATGATGGTGAAACTCAAGCGCAAGCCTTCCGAGCTGCTCGAACTGCTCTTTAGCAAGGTAGGCGCGCACTACTACGACCGCATCGACACGCACTT
>DAOUGY010000205.1:0-7708 GCA_034428975.1 Anaerolineaceae bacterium
GCGCTGACTGCCGCCGCTGATGTGGTCTTCCCGGTACAGATGTGGGCGGAACAGGCCGGCCATTACTTGAATTTGGATGGCCACCTGCAAACGGCTGTTGCGTCGTTGACCGCCCCGGACGGCATCCGCTCCAGCCTGGATGCGCTCGAAGCCCTGGCCCGCGAGCTGAACGTCCAATTGGATAACGGCTGGAAGCCGGCGTTGTTGCAACCCGTATCCGCCGTGACCCTTGCCGCTTAATGGACCATTACAGGAAGGAGATCGAGTATGGCAAAACCTAAAATCGCTTCAGACTGGTTGTGCGGCTGCGCGGGTTGTCACATGTCGCTGCTGGATATCGATGAGCGGATTATTGAAATCGCCACGCTGGCCGATCTACGCTCCACCCCGGTGACCGACCTGAAAGAACCGGATGAGAGTGGCGTGGATGTCGGCATCCTGGAAGGCGGAGTCAACAACTCGGCCAACGCCGAAGTGGCCCACAAATTCCGCAAGCGCTGCAAACTGATTGTAGCCCTGGGCGACTGCGCCGTTTTTGGCGGCGTTCCAGCCATGCGCAATTTCGTCGGCACCGATGAAGCCCTGCGCCGCGCCTACGTGGAGTGTGAGTCCAACGACTCCGAGGCAAGGATTCCGGATGATCCCGAACTGGCCCAAATGCTCACGGTTAAATCACTGGGCGAAGTCATCCCCGTGGACATTCACGTTCCCGGCTGCCCGCCGGATCCGGATACGATCTACTATGTTCTGAGCGAGCTGGCTCAGGGCCGCCGTCCAGAAATCAAGGACGACAAACTGAACTGGCATTAATAGAGGTGGATGATGACTATGCAAAAAATCACGATTGAACCGGTAACGCGCATTGAAGGGCATGCCAAGGTGACCATCCGGCTGGATGATTCCGGCAAAGTGGAACGCGCCTACATGCACGTCAATGAATTTCGCGGGTTTGAAAAATTCTGCGAAGGGCGCATGGTATTTGAAATGCCCTACATCACCCCGCGCATCTGCGGCATTTGCCCGGTTTCACACCATCTGGCTGCAGCCAAAGCGGGCGATGCCGTCATGGGCTGCCCACCGCCCCGCCCGGCGCATCTGCTGCGTGAACTGATGCACATGGGGCAGATCATCCAATCGCACGGCATGCACTTCTTCGAGCTGGCCGGTCCCGATCTGCTGCTGGGCTTCGATACCAACCCCGCCACGCGTAATGTTGTGGGCCTGATTCAAGCCAACGCCGGCCTCACGCTCAAAGCCGTCAACCTGCGAAAATTCGGCCAGGAAATCATTGCCATGCTCGGCGGCCGCCGCATCCACCCCACCTTTGCCATCCCTGGCGGCGTCAACAAAGCCTTAAAACCCGCCGAACGCGAAAAGATCCTCTCCGGTCTGGATGAAGCCATCGCCACCACGCAGGTGGGCCTGCAGATCATCAAGGACTGGAACGCCGCTAACATGGAGGACATCAACAAGTTTGCCGTCCTCGAAAGTGGTTATTTCGGCCTGGTGACTCCGCGGAATGGTCTGGAGCTGTATGACGGCAATATTCGCCTGGTGAGCAAAACCGGTGAGCAGATGGAGCTCTTCTCTGCCGCCAATTACCTCGATGTCATCGCCGAACACGTCGAAAACTGGTCGTATCTCAAATTCCCGTATTACAAGAAACTTGGCTGGCCCGGCGGGGTATACCGCGTTGGTCCGTTGGGTCGCCTGAATGCTGTCGATCAGATCGAGACGCCTCTTGCAAACGAAGAACTCAAACTCTTCAAAGCCCTCAATGACGGAAAACCGGTCGGCAACACGCTGTACTACCACTACGCCCGCCTGATCGAAACCCTCTTCGCTGCTGAACGCATCCGCGTCCTGCTCGACGACCCCGATATCCTCAGCACCGATGTGCTGAACACCCGTACAAATCCCCAGGGGGTTGGCGTGGGCGTCATCGAAGCTCCACGCGGCACGCTGCTGCACCACTACTGGGCCAACGAGCACGGTCAGATTGAAAAAGTGAACCTGATCGTCTCCACCGGGCACAACAACTGGGCCATGAGCACCGCCGTTGATTCCGTCGCCAAGACGTACGTCATTGGTCCGGACATCACCGAAGGCATGCTCAACCGCGTGGAAGCCGCCATCCGTGCCCACGACCCGTGCCTTTCGTGCTCCACTCACGCCATTGGGCAAATGCCGATGATTGTGGACGTGGAAGATGCGCAGGGAAATTGTATTCAGACAATCGTGCGTGAGTAAACCAGTGAAACGCCGCAGAACACTGCGCCTATGTGACAGCGGATTTCAGGCGTCATTTGTATAATGGACAAAAAGAACCTGGTCTCGACAGGAAATCAAACGTGGCAAAGACTTTAATCCTGGGTTTTGGTAATGCCGATCGGCAGGACGATGGCGTCGCCTGGCATGTGCTGGCTTTTTTGGCAAAAGCCTGGGATATTCCTGTACCCGATTCACCGGACGACGGCTTGGAGGCCACGCGTGGCGACATCGACCTGCTTTTTGCCCTGCAACTCTACCCTGAAATGGCCGAAACCATCGCAGGCTACGACCGCGTTTGCTTCCTCGATGCCCACACCGGCTCGGTTCCTGACGACGTCCATATCGAGGAATTGGAACCGCAGTATCAAAAATCACCACTCACCCACCACATGACGGCCAACACCATCCTGGAACTGGCCCGCACGCTTTACCAGGTTCAACCCGAAGCCCGCCTGGTATCCGTGCGCGGATACGAATTCGGTTTTTCACGCGATTTATCACCCCGGACCTTACAGCTGGCTCAACAAGCCGCTGAAGTGATCGAAAAATGGTGCCAACCGGTCGGCAAACACACGGCAAACCGGCCAACATCCTTATGAAATCATGTACCACCATCCCATCCCAAGTCTTTGAATGCGCGAGGTAAACCATGTCTGTCGATTTCAACATTGATGCCCTCCTACCTGCCGATATGGCTTCCAAAGCCGAAACGATCGGCATCAAAAAGGCCACCATGCCTTTTTGGAATATGTTCATGCTGGCTGTTCTGGCCGGCGCATTCATCGGTGTAGGCGCGATCTTCGCCACCACCGTCAGCGCGGGTTCCATCGCGGTGAAGGACGCTGCAGGCGCTGCGGCCTTCTCCACCGGCCTGCCCTTCGGCGTCACCAAACTGCTCACCGGCCTGGTTTTCACCCTTGGCCTTATTCTAGTGGTGGTGGGCGGTGCGGAACTGTTCACCGGCAACAACCTGATCGTCATGGCCTTCATGGATGGCAAAGTCACGATCGGTCAATTGCTGCGCAACTGGGGCATCGTGTATCTCGGTAATTTTGTCGGGTCGATCATCACTGCCGGGTTGATGTTCTTCTCCAAGCAGTACACATTCGGTAACGGCGCCATCGGTCTGAACGCCCTGACCATCGGCAATTCGAAAACCGGTCTGGAATTTGTTCAGGCCGTTGCACTGGGCATCATGTGCAACGCGCTGGTTTGTTTGGCGGTCTGGTTGTGCTACTCGGCCCGTTCCACCACTGACAAAATCCTCGCCATCATCCCGCCCATCAGCGCTTTTGTTGCGGCGGGTTTCGAGCACAGCATTGCAAATATGTATTTCATCCCGATCGCGCTGTTCATCAAAGATTTTGGCGGCACCAAATTCTTCGAGATGATTGGCAAAACGGCCGCCGACTTCCCCAACCTCACCTGGGGCAACTTCTTCGTTGCCAACCTGCTGCCGGTTACCATCGGTAACATCATCGGCGGCGCGATCATGGTGGGTTTGGTGTACTGGTTCGTCTACCTGCGTGGGAAGAAACACGCCAAATAAAACCGGGGTGACCATGACAAATATCACGATCAATAATCAAAAAATAGAAGTACCACCGGGAAAGACGGTGTTGGAAGCCGCGCAGTTGGCCGGCGTCACCATCCCGACCCTCTGTCACCACAAGGACCTGACCCCCTATGGTGGCTGCCGGTTGTGCATTGTTGAAGTGCAAGGCGCGCGCTTGCCTGCAGCGTCCTGCACCATGCCCGTCTCCGAGGGTATGGTCGTTCAAACCGAAACGCCCCGCCTGGCCCAGGCCCGGAAAACGGTGCTGGAGCTCCTGCTTTCCGCCTATTATGATGACGGCGCCAACGCCGGTGACGGGCGTGAAAATGAGCTGATCCACTGGGCCGAGCATTATGGCGTGGATATCCCCGCAGTGGTATCCCGAACCCCGCGTTATACGCCCAACAGCGATCCCAACCCGTTTGTATATGTCGATCTCAACAAATGCATCCTGTGCAGCCGCTGCATTCGTGCCTGTGCCGAAGTTCAGGGTCGCTTTGTATGGGGTCTTTCAGAACGAGGGTACGACTCCAAAGTCGTCGCTGGTTTGGACGAGCCCATGCTGGATGCCCGCTGCGAATCGTGCGGTGCGTGTGTGGCCTACTGCCCCACCGGCGCTCTGGACAACAAGCTGTCGATCGGCCTGGGCAAAGCAGACAAGGTCGTCCACACCACCTGCCCGTATTGCGGCGTGGGCTGCACTGTGGATCTGAACATCAAGGATGGCAAAATCATTCGTGTGACATCCAGCCCCGAAGGCGCCGTCAACGGTATGCGCCTGTGCGTCAAGGGCCGCTACGGGTATGATTATGTTCACCATCCCGACCGGCTGACCAAACCCCTCGTCCGTGAATACCTGTTAAAAGGCGAGCAGCGCCCACACAAAGGCGATCGCGGCAAGTGGGTGGAAGTGGACTGGGAGACGGCCCTCACCATCACGGCCCGCAAGATCGCTTCACTGCGCGACAGCTACGGGCCGGACAGCATTGGTGTGTTGACTTCGGCCAAGTGCACCAACGAAGAAAATTATATGATGAACAAATTCGCGCGCCAGGTGGTCGGAACGAACAATATAGACCACTGCGCGCGGCTCTGACACTCCAGCACCGTGGCCGGTCTGGCCACTTCCTTCGGCTCTGGAGCGATGACCAACTCGATGGACGATGTTGCCGCCAACGCGCAAACCATCTTCATCATTGGTTCAAATACAACGGAACAGCACCCTGTCTTTGGCACACGTCTGCGCCAGGCGGTGCTGCGCCGCAATGCCAAATTGATCGTCGCGGACCCGCGTCGTATTGACATCACCGAGTTTGCCGACCTGCACTTGCGCCTCAAGCCCGGTACAGACATCGCCCTGCTCAACGGACTGATGTACATCCTCCTCGAAAAAGGATACGAGGACAAGGAATTCATCGCCAACCGCACCGAAAACTTCGATGAATTCAAGGCCAATGTGATGCAGTACACCCCGGACGTTGTGGCCGAAATCACCGGTGTGCCTGTGGAACAACTCTACGAAGCCGCCGAGATTCTGGGCACGTCCAAACCTGGAGCAGTCCTCTGGGCCATGGGCATCACCCAGCACATCGTCGGCGTGCAGAATGTGCGCACCTGCGCCAACCTGCAAATGTTGCTCGGCAACATCGGCGTGCCCGGCGGCGGCGTCAATCCGCTGCGCGGCCAAAACAATGTGCAGGGCGCGTGCGATATGGGCGGTCTCCCCAATGTCTACCCGGCCTACCAACCGGTCATCAGCGAAGACGCCCGGCTCAAGTTTGAAAAAGCCTGGGGCACGCCGCTCTCGCCCAAGGTTGGCATGACGGTGACCGAAATGATGCCGGCGGCCGGTGAGGACAAACTCAAAGCCCTCTACATCCTCGGTGAAAACCCTGTGATGACCGATCCGGACACCAATCACATCCGCCATTGCTTTGAAACCCTCGAGTTCATGGTCTTGCAGGAGATCTTCCCTTCTGAAACGTCGGTGTACGCGGATGTGCTGCTGCCGGGCGTGACATTTGCTGAAAAAGACGGCACGTTCACCAACACAGAACGCCGCGTGCAGATGGTCAACCAGGCCATCGAACCGCTCGGCGACGCCCGCAACGACTGGTGGATTACGCAGGAAATTGCCCGCCGTGTACTGGAAATGGGGCAGCGTAAAGTGGATGCTTCCGCGCCGTACGCCGGTTGGAACTTCACCAACACCGCGGAGATCATGGCGGAAGTTGCCGCGCTGACCCCCAGCTATGCCGGTGTTACCCATGAGCGTCTGCACAACGGCGAACGCTTGCAGTGGCCGGTCAAAGCGCTCGATCACCCCGGTACCCCCACTCTGCATGTCGGCCAGTTCACGCGCGGTAAGGGCCTGTTTGCGGTCACCCAGCACATCCCGCCGGTGGAGCTGCCCGATGCCGCCTTCCCCTACCTGCTCAGCACCGGCCGTGTGCTCTATCACTGGCATGGTGGCGAAATGAGCCGCCGCGCCAAGGGGCTGTTGGAAGTCTACAGCCAGTCGCTCATCGAAGTGAATCCGCAGGATGCCCGCAAGTGGGGCCTGAGTGAAAACCAAAAGGTGCGCGTCACCTCACGCCGCGGCAGCATCGAAGCCGAAGCCTGGGTGACCGACCGCGTACCGGCCGGCATGGTTTATGCCAACTTCCACTTCCCCGAAGTGCCGGCCAACTCGTTGACGATCGCCGCACTGGATCCGATTGCCAAGATTCCGGAATACAAAGTCTGCGCGGTCAAGGTGGAACCCGTTTAGTCGTGCGGGGTTCATCGTAATTTGGGAATGGAAAGGGGACGGCAGTGAGACACTTCCGTGTTTCGCTGCCGTCCATTGATGATTGTTTGCCCGGATGATTATGGTTATAAACGAACAAGCCTCACCCCAGTCATTCACCCAGTTCAGTCGAGAAGGCAGCACGCGGGTACAGGCCAACATCGCTGTTGAAGCACCGGTATCTCTAACGGTCAACGGCGAAATTTGGCTCACCTTTCAATGCACGCCCATCGACCTGGAAGCTCTGGCTGTCGGTTTTTTATTTAACGAGGGCTATCTACACCGGCTGGACGATATCGCCAATGTGCATGTCTGCGATCAGAAAGATAACGTGGACGTCTGGCTGAACCATGCAGTCACCAAACCAAGCACATGGCGGCGCACTTCCGGCTGCCACGGCGGCGCGACCACTGCGGAATTTCGGAACGATTCCATGGAACCAGTCACTTCCAAACTGAGTCTTACCCCCGATCAGGTGTTCGCCCTCACCGAAACGTTTTTGGACATCCAGACTCCTCACGCACAATCCGGCGGCGTCCACACCTCGGCGTTGTCTGTGCAGGACAAGTTCCTTCTCCTGCTGCACGATATCGGCCGGCACAACACCCTGGATAAAATCGCCGGGCGTATGGTTCTGGATTCGATGAACATCGCCGACCCTATTCTTTTCACCAGCGGTCGCATCAGCGCGGATATGCTGCAAAAAGCCGCTCGCATGCGCTCCCCGGTCCTGATCTCAATGCGCTCGATCAGCCAGATGGGCCGGGCGCTGGCCGAAAACTGGAACATCACAACCATTGGCGGAGCCCGTCCGGGACGGTTTAACTTGTATACCCACCCGGAGCGCATCACAACCGATTCGTGACCACCTGCCTGATCGCGCCACCGGGGGAAAATTCAGGCGTGCTGTTTTGGGTGACGATTTACCCCGTGCCGGGTGACACACCGCACTTATGAGCAAGGCTCAACTATGATAAAACAGGTATAGCCTTCTTCGCGGAAGGAGAGGATCTTATATGTATAAACCGGCCGACGTCATCCAAACCCTGAGAAGCATCCCGTTTCTGCTTGATTGCAAACCGGCTCACTTTACC
>DAOUGY010000206.1:0-2871 GCA_034428975.1 Anaerolineaceae bacterium
CAGGGGTCGCCGCCGTAGAAGGTGCCAGGACCAAGCGTAAGGTAAATGTAGGTCTGGTAACCGGAGGTGTAACCACTCTTGTAAACCTGCAATTTTAGCAAAGTGCCGGCGGGCAGGTTGAGCAGGTCGGTGAAGCGCGTGGTGGTTCCCACGATCAGACTGGTGTCTTTGGCGGTGGTGCCGAGCGTGGCGCGCATGGAAGCGCCGGAGAGCGGCAGGCCGGTGGTGGCGTCCACGGCTTCCACTGAGACGGCGCCGCGGTTCATGGCGGCGGCTACGTCGAGGTAGCGCGAGCCACTCATGTCATACGTCGCTCCCCAGGTGGCATTGGGCCAGCAGAAGGGCGTGCCGTCCGCAGGATAACCACCGGACCAGGCAAGGGCAGGGTTGTTAACGACCAGATCGGTGGTGGTGTTCAACGCATTGCCGTAGTCCATCAGACGTTGAGCAATCTGGCTGGCATTTTCCGTGGGGTAGGCGCTCCACACACGGGCGGCGCCACCGGCTACATGCGGGCTGGCCATCGAGGTGCCGTCCAGATAGTCGTATTTGGGGTAATACCCCGCATAGTAATTCAACCAGAAGGGGTAGCTGGCCGGCAGGGTGGAGTAGATGCTCTCACCGGGGGCGACCATCTCGACCCATTTGCCATAGTTGGAGAAGCTAGCGGCGCAGTTGTAGGCTGTGACTTCGGCTATACCATCATTGTTGGCGTCAATGTGCGAGGCATTGGGACTGGCCGCGCCGACGGAGATGACACGCGGGCCGATCAAGCCGTCATCGGCATAACCGGCCGGGTACGAACGAGCGGAGGTGGCGGAATTGCCCGCCGCAGCGACGAGAAGTTTTCCCTTGGTGATGGTGGCATAGGCCAGGGCGTTGTACTTGGCCGTGCTGGCCGGTCCGCCCAGGCTCATGTTGATGACCTTGGCGGTGCTGTTAGCGCAGTAGTAGATGCCGCTGGCAATGTCGAAATCGGTGCCCCAACCCTGGGCGGAGAGCACCTTGACGGCCAGCACTTTTCCGCTGGAAATGCCGGCCACGCCGCCGTTGTTGGACTTGGCGGCGATGGTGCCGGAGACGTGCGTACCGTGGCCGTTGTCGTCGTTGGGCAGCGTGTCGGCGTTGATGAAGTCATAGCCGTTGACGATCTTGCCGTACAGGTCGGGATGGTTGGCATCGGCGCCGGTGTCCAGCACGCAGACGGTCGGGTTGACCGCTTTGTCGGGCCAAATCTGGTCCCAACCAATATACTCATTGCCCCAGTTATTCCAGGCGTCATTGGGGTAGGTGGGCACGGACTGGATCTTGCCGCCCACGGTGCGGCGTGAGCGCATCAGCTTGAGGTCGTCGATGCTGACCTTGTGCTCGCCGCCGCTCAAATCGGTGCGGGTGACCTCGGTGAGGGTGAAGGGTTCGGCTGGACCGCCCGTTTCAGGGATCCAGCTGATGAAGTTGGGTTCGGCGGAGACAACGCCGGGTTGTCCGGCGAGGGTGGCCGCCAGGGCTTGAACATCGGCGTCTTCAGCGGTTTGCAGCAGGGCAAGGTGCTGATACTGCTTGACGACCTGGGCCGAAACGAGACCGGCCAGGGCGTTGGCCTGGGCGGTATAGTCGGCGGCGGACAGGTTCGTTTCGAAGGAGACGACGATCTCGCCGGGGACAAAGAGCGTGTCGCGCGAATATTCGGGGCCAGCGTCCTGCGCCCGGGCGGTGGTGGCCGCCGGGAACAGCGCGGCAGCCAGGGCAAGGATGAGGAAGAGGTTGAACCAACGTGAGATTTTCATGGGATGTCCTTGGATGGGGATCGGGGAATGTGAAGATGAACTTCCATGTACGACGGTGAGGGATATTTCGATGGAGCTCCTTTCTCGTCCAAAAGGCGGAAACCCGATGGTATTGTTGGGATTGTTTATTTAAATTGATATTACAACATCTTGTTTTTTTCGTTTCATTTAATGGATTGATTAATCATTGCAGTTTTGAAAAGTCCATGCGGATTGTTCACAACCCAAACAACTGCCGCCCCGGATCCGGGGCGGCAGTGTGTTGCCTGATGTACGACAGGATTACGGAGTGGGACGCGCCGCTGTGCCGGTGGGATCTTCCTCGGCATATGGGGTGGAGTTGCCGCAGTAGTTGTAACTATAGTACTTGGTGGAAGAGCCGTATTTATACAACCATCCAGCCCACCAGGTGTAGTAACTACTTGAGGCGCAGTACGGGTCGGCGATGATCTGCTTGATGACCCCGCCGTACCAGACGCGAATGATCGGGTTGGCGGCGTTCATCGCGTTCCCGCCGGCCCAGGAGTACAGGATGTAGTCATAGTAACCGGGGTAGTAGGGATAGGCATAGGAGGGGTTCTTCTTGATGCGCACGGCCTCGACTGGCAGGGGATCACCGGTGACGAAGGCGCCTTCGCGGAACCAGCGCGCGTACGGCGTGGTCAGCAGCGAGCCGGGGTTGTTGGCGTAGACAACCTGCCCCGGATTGGTTGACGGAGTGTATAGGCGCAGGTCAATATCATAGCCCCAGGCCCAGTTGGCCACCACGTTGAAGTCCTTGTTGGGCGGCACGGGAGCCAGCAGCCAGGGGTCGCCGCCGTAGAACATACCCGGCCCCAACCCCAGATAGATGTAGGTCTGGTAGCCGGAGGTATAGCCGCTCTTGTAGACCTGCAATTTAAGCGTTTGACCGGCGGGCAGGTTGAGCAGATCGGCGTAGCGGGTGGTGGTTCCCACGATCAGGCTGGTGTCTTTGGCGGTGGTGCCGAGCGTGGCGCGCATGGAAGCGCCGGAGAGGGGCAGACCGGTGGTGGCGGCCACGGCTTCCACCGAGACGGCGCCGCGGTTCATGGCGGCGGCTACG
>DAOUGY010000207.1:0-13388 GCA_034428975.1 Anaerolineaceae bacterium
GACAGGCTGTCGCCCACCGCCGGGAGCTGGCTGGGCTTTGGCACGCCGGTGCGGCTGGAGCATGCCCGCCCGGTGACGATCTGGATTGATCCGGCCAATGTGCCGGTCAACCTGATCACCGGCGAACGCATCCCAGCCAACCTGTTAAGCCTGCCGGGGTTGAAGCTGTTCCCGGGCGATGAGGTGCTGTGGAACGGCTTGCCGGTCGACCCGTACCAACCCCTACCGCCGGCGGTCGATTACACTCTGCAATTCCGGCAGGCCCAGCCGGTGGAGATTACCCTGGCGGGGCAAAGCCGCACGCTGTATTCGGCTGCCGCCAACCTGAACCAGGCATTGTGGCAGGCTGGGATCGCTCCCGGCTCGCATGATCGGCTTTCGCTGCCTGAGACGACGCTGCTGACCGGAAAGCTGAGCGTGAACATTCAGCAGGCTTCTCCGTTAACCGTGGTGGTGGACGGGCGTGAACTGATGCTGCGCACATCGGCAACGACGGTGGGTCAGGCGCTGGCGGATGCCGGCGTGGCGTTACAGGGGTTGGACTATGCCGTGCCCGCCGAGGACCAGGCGCTGCCCACCGATGGCGTGGTGCGCGTGGTGCGCGTGCGCGAAGAGGTGACCCTGCTGGAAACCACGATCCCGTATACCCATGAAATGGTGGCCGACCCGGACACCGAGTTGGATCAGACGAGCATCCTCAGCGCGGGCGAGTACGGACTGCGGGTGCAGCGCGTGCGGGTGCGGTTGGAGGACGGCGCAGAAACCGAACGGCGCACCGAAGCGGAGTGGGTGGCGCGTGAACCCACCCGGCAAGTCACCGGTTATGGCACAAAAGTGGTGCTGCGCACGTTGGATACTCCCGCCGGAACGGTGCAGTACTGGCGCGCAGTGACGGTGTATGCCACCTCCTATTCTCCCTGCAATTCGGGCGGCCGCTGCTATGAATTCACCGCCAGCGGAGCCAAAGTGCAGCAGGGTGTGATTGGCGTGATCCGCTCGTGGTACAACATGATGCTCGGACAGCGCCTGTACGTGCCCGGCTACGGCACCGGGGTGATCAGCGATATCGGCGCCGGCGTGCCCGGCCAGAATTGGATTGACCTGGGCTATTCGGACGCCGATTACGTGCCCTGGCACTCCACCATAACGGTTTACTTTTTGACGCCTGTACCGGAGACGATCCCATGGCCGCTGCCCTGAACCTGCCCGCGCTGGATGTGCCCGCGCTGCTGCGCGACCATCATTTGCGCCCGAAGAAAGACCTGGGCCAGAATTTTTTGATCGACCCCCATGCATTGCAACGCATCATTGATGCAGCCGAGATTCCGACCGGGGCGGAAGTGCTGGAAATCGGTCCGGGCCTGGGCAGCCTGACGCGCTACCTGGCGCGCAGTGCCGCGCGCGTGGTGGCGGTGGAACTGGACGCGGAGTTGATTCCGGTGCTGCAGCGGGTGGTGAGCAAAGAACCAAACGTGCGCGTGGTGGAAGGCGACATGCTGCAGTTGGACCCGGCCGATTTGATGCAGCAGCCGGGCTATCTGGTGGTGGCGAATATTCCGTACTACATCACTTCGGCGCTGATCCGTCACCTGCTGGAAGCGCGCGTGCGCCCGTCGCGCGTGGTGCTGACCATGCAGCGCGAGGTGGCGGCGCGCATTTGCGCTGCACCGGGCGATATGAGTCTGCTGGCGCTGTCGGTGCAGGTGTACGGGCATCCGGGCAGCGTGGTGCGCATTCCGGCCGGCGCATTTTACCCGGCGCCCAATGTCGATTCGGCCACGCTGCGGGTGGATCTGTACGACGAGCCGCGCATCCCGGCCGGGCAGGTGGAGATCTTCTTCCGGTTGGCCAAAATGGGCTTCAGTCAGAAACGGAAAACCTTGCGCAACACGCTTTCGGCCGGTTTGCACTGGAAACCGGAGCGCGCCGCGGAACTGCTGACGGCGGCCGGCATTGACCCGATGCGCCGCGCTGAAACGCTCAGCCTGGACGAATGGGGCCGGTTGACCGCGCTGTATATCCAAAGTGAAAACTGAAATAAAAACCTCCGCCAGTCGCGGAGGTTCAAATATTAAATTAAGAGCGGATTAGCGCTTTCGCAAATCGGTGTACATGCCGGGCAATTGCCAGACGCGCAGCGCGGCTTCCAATTGGATGCGGAAGGACATTTTGGACTGCCCCCAGCGGCGATCGGCAAAATAGATGGGAGTCTCGCGCGAGCCAAAACCCAACAGGCCGGCCACGTAGGCCATTTCGACCTGAAATACATATCCGTTGGAGCGGATGCGATCCAGCGGCATGGATGCCAGGGTGTTGCGCTTCCAAAGGCGGAAGCCGCCGGTGACATCGCGCACCGACATGCCCAGAATGGTGCGCGCATAGAAATTACCCCAGGCCGAAAGCCCTTTGCGCCACACCGGCCATTTCTCGTCCAGGGCGCCGCCGGGCACATAGCGCGACCCGATAACGAAATCGCACTGGGCCAGCAGGTCGTGCATGACCGGAATTTTGTCCACCGGGTGAGAAAAATCGGCGTCCATCTGTCCGAGCGCCTCATATCCATGCTGAAGCCCATACTGGAAACCCTGGATATAGGCGGTGCCCAGACCGAGCTTGCCGGCACGGTGCAGCACCTGCACGCGCCCACCGGTTTCCACGCCCAACTGGTCGGCCAGTGCACCGGTTCCATCGGGGCTGTTGTCATCAACGATCAGCAGATCGAGCGGCAGGGGAAGTGAAAATAAGGCGGAGACCAGCCGGGGCAGGTTCTCCGCTTCGTTGTACGTAGGGATGACGATCAGGGTTTTCAATACAATGCTCTCACGGAGTGGAATGATCAATGCTGTATTTTACCTGCTCCGGCGTGCTGACGGAAGGGCCGCATGGGATTTCGAAAATGCGCGCGGTTAGACGGTTGGCATTGAAGGTGTTCTTCTCGCGGTCTGCGCCGGGGTAAAACTTGTCCATCGCCGAATCGAGGCGCGAGGCGATGGCCTGTTTCAGCTCGGCGGTATGGTCAGCCGGGGAAAAAATCAGGAAGCGGGTGGCATCGTATTGCCCGAGGAAGACTTCGCCGGAATTCTGATCGTGTAATGTATCCTGTAGAATTAAGGCCACCGCGCGCAGCAAGTCGTTGGCCGCCACGAACCCGTAAGCGTCACGGAATTGGGGGGTGTTCTGCAGCGTGATCACCAGCAGGGTTTGCGCTTCCGCCCGCGTGAACAAGGCGATGCGTTCTTCCACCGCTTCTCCTTCCGGCAGGCCGGTGATGGGATTGTTGAGCGGCTTACGGTGGGTGCGTTCCAGCGTGTTGCGCACGCGCAGACGCAGCTCCTGAACGTCAAAGGGCTTGGTGATGTAATCTTCGGCGTGCAGCGCCAGGCCTTTCAGCCGCGCGTCGCGTTCACGCTTTTCCGTGAGGAAGATGATCGGCAAGTGTTGCGTTTTGCGGTTTTCGCGCAACAGGCGCGCCACTTCGAAGCCGTCAATATCCGGCAAGCGGATGTCGAGAATCACCAGGTCCGGCGATTCGGAGAGACAGGCGCGAACGGCGTCTTCACCCCAGTTGACCGTGCGGACCGCATAGCCCTGCACGCGGAAATAGGCATTGAGCATATCCGCGATATCGAGATCGTCTTCGACGATGAGCAGGTTGGCAAGGGGTGGTGTGGTCATCGACGCCTAGCCGATGGGTTCCTTGTAGATGATGAATTCGCACACCGGATCACCGGTGGCGATGCACTTGGATTCATTGCAGCGGAATTCGTTGCCGCCCGAAACCCATTTCAGACCTTCCAACAGCAACCCGGCGGCAATGAAGCAATCGGGTTTGTCGGAATGACGCCCCCAGCATACCGGACAGCGGTGAATGGTGTACACAAAATGATCGGAATGTTCTTCATTGGTGGAAAGCTGATCGCTTTGCATCGAGAAGATCTTGGCCATGGCGGCTAGACCGATGCGCATCTTGGCGTTCAGACCCAGCACCTTGAAGGCCATGTCGCCCACGCCGGCCAGCGCGCCAAAGTTCTTGAGCGAGTCGTTGAAGGTGGCGCGCCCCTGGCGCAGCGAAAGCCCGCGACCACCGCGCGGCCCGTACATGGCCTGCAGCGCGCCCTGGATGGCGGAGAAATCGGCAAAATCGAATTGGCGCTCCAGGTTATCGGGTGGGTAGTTGTTGATCAGCTCGGGCAGGTTGGCCAGGTTGAGGATCGAGTTAACGCCGTTCTTGCCCATCACATCTTCCAGGGCAAGGATGGCGATGCGCGCAAATTTGTTGGCGTAAAAATATCCACTCTTGGCTATCGGATCCATGATGTGCGCCTCAGATCAGCTTGGTCAGGTCTTCGGTGGCCCGGCGCATGTCCAGGAAAATCAGGCCCAACTTGGCCTGTTCGCGGGCCAGGGCGGTGAGCACGGCATCTTCGCCGACCGACATGAGCACCACATACCCTTTTTCACCTTTAATGTACACCTGGTCCAGCGAACCGCGGCCCAACTCGCCGGCGATGCGCTCGCCCAGCGAGAGCATGGCGGCGGACATGGCCGAAACACGGTCTTCTTCCACGCCCTGCGGCAGGGCCGAGGCGATGGTCAGGCCGTCAACACTGACGATGGCCGAAGCTTCAATATCCGGCGACGAGGCTTGCAGTTCGCGCAGGCGATCTACCATCATTTGGGTACGGGATTTGGTCAAGGCTGCACTCCTTTGGATAGGATACGCGGGGCGGGAGAACCTGTCCCGACCACGTTAAAATTTAGCACAGGCGTATAGCTGTGTCAAGCGAAGGCAGAAGGGGGATTGGGGTTGTAAAGTAAATGTTAGGTATATTCGATAAATTGTAACGTATTTGTAATTATAATTTCGCGTTTTTTTCTGTACACTATTGGCATGGAACCCAACACGCGACCCGAAGTGTACCAGGAAATGCTGATCCGCTGCCAGAAAGCCATTCACTTGCGCTGGGTGGGATTGGGGGTGCTGTTTGCCATTGCCACAGTGTTGGCCACCTGGGTAGGCTACAGCCTGCTCCCTGCGATCCTCATCGCGGCGTTCGTGGGGGCGTATAACCTGGTCGGGCAGCTGTATGTGCGCGAGTTCCAGCACAGCAATTGGGCGCTGGCCCCGCGCGGTCCGCAAAACCTGCTGGAAGTGCTGGTGCTGCTGGACGTGGTGATCATTGCCCTGTGCATTCTGGCAAGCGGCGGCGCGGCCAGCCTGTTTTTGCCGGTGTATCTGGTCTACCTGCCGCTGGCGTCGCTCGGCCTGACGCGCGTGCGGGGCATCCTGGCCGGCATCATTGCGCTGATTCTGATGAATCTGGTCATCTGGCTGCCATACCTGGGCATTCTGCAACCGCTTTTTCAGACCCCGGATGTGCAAAAGATTCTGGCCGGTGATTTTCCATTCGTTTTTCAACAGTCATTGCACCACAGCTCCTACCTTGTGCTTGCCGTGGCCATCTCGCAGGCCGGCATTCAGCAAAACCAGGCCATCCTGGCACAGCAGCGCAAATTGACCGAGCAAACTGAGGCCAAAGCGCGCACCGACGAACTGACGCGGCTGTACAATCGCCGTCATTTCCTGCATGTGTTGGAGGAGCAGGTGGCGATTTGGATTTGCGATCGCAAGCCGTTTTCGGTGCTGATGACCGACCTGGATCATTACAAGGAATACAACGACCAGTACGGCCACCTGGCTGGCGATAACGCCCTGCGCGAGCTTTCCGAGGTGGTACGCGCGATCTTGCGCATGGACGATATGGCGTTCCGCTACGGCGGCGACGAACTGGCGATTGTCTTGCCCGGCACATCGGTGCATGAGGCCGCCGCTGTGGCAGAGCGCGTGCGCCGGGCGGTTGCCGCGCATTCGTTTGCCACGCCAGAGGGCTCCGGAACGAAAATTACCATGAGTATTGGGGTGGCGGGTTTCCCGGCGGATGGCAGGACGATTGACGGGTTGATATCGCGCGCAGACGAGGCTTTGTTCAGCGCCAAAGAGGAGCGCAATGCTGTGCGCGTAGCCAAAACAGAGAGCAACTGGTACACGCCCAAAACAAATCGAGTATGATGCATTCCATGGACACAGCGCGCGGTCAACGCGCGCTGTTTTTATTTGAGCAGTTCGGTGCGGATGAAGACGCGTAAACGCGATTCGGGTTTACATGAGTCGAACGGACCCAGCGGCGGAAGCTCGGCATACTTGTCCGGGGTGATGGTGGGGTACCGCTCTGGTGAGTACAGCGCATACGAAAGCAGAAGCACATCGGCTTCATTCAACCAGCGGCGGGCCAACTCATCATTCCAAAAACCGGAGCGCAGCAGGCGTTCGCTGTCGCCGCCTTCACGTTTGGTGTAGGCGCCGTTGAGCTGCGGGGGGTAGATGGCGACATTCGCATAGGACAGAAGAATAGCGGAGGCGCCGCTGCTCCAGTACACTTTTGCGCCGGGCGGGACGGATTGCGCCAGAGCATGCCCGGCCCGTTCATAGACCTCGATCACGTTCAGGTCCGAACCGCCGCAGGCGTTGTTGCCGTTCACCCCGGCCATCAGCCGGGTGGGGCCAAGCAGCGCGCCGGAGACGAGCATCAGCACGACGGAAATGTGGGCGAATCCCGGACCGGCGGGGGTGCGGCGGCGTGAGCGGAGGACGAATGCTGCCGATGCCGCCAGGATGACAACACCTGCCAGCAGGCCGAAGACCAACGGCAGCAGCAGGCGCAGACTTTCGCGGGTCAGCCCAAGCCCGTTGATCAGCACGGCGCCCAGCGCAGCGGGCGCTTTGCCGATGCGCGGCAGGGGCAGGTTGTAGAGCGGCGTTTCAAGCAGCGTGTAGGCGCCCAAACCGACCCCGGCACAAAGCGCAAGGACGACCAGAGCGATGATCAACGACCGCAGCCGGCCCGGGCGGGTCTGCCAGGCGCGCGCGGCGGCGGCCAACACCAACAGACCGAGAAAATCAAAAAAAGCCAGATAGTTGGTGAAGCAATAGGGGCAGTAATCCTTCCATAACGAAGCCCAGGCATGCGCGGCGACCAGGATCCAATACAGCGGCAGCAGGCACACCGTGGCGCGATACGCGAAGGCATCCGGCCATTTTTTGCCCGGCCAGAGCAGCAGAGCAAAGAGCGAGGCCGTCAGACCCAGCCAGTGCTGGCGAACGCCTTCGAGAAATGCCAGCAGCAGGGTGAGCGGCGTTGAATCCACCTGCCATTGCGCTGTGCCGCCGCCGATGCCGCCGGTGGAGGGCACCAGCCACTGGCTAAAGGCCGTGGGCAAGTAGGGACGCCAGATGGAAAAAATCTGCTGCCAGTAGACGGCATGCACGCCGGCAAACAGCACGACTTCCACCCCGAACGATAACAGCGCGGCGCGCCAACCCTGCTGCCAGAGCAGAAAAACCGGTATAAACACCATAATGGGCGCCAGGTTTTGGCGGCTGAGAACGGCGCATACCGCCAGCGCGCTGCCCAAGGCTACTTGCCACAGCGGGCGGCGCGGCGCGAGGGTGAACACCAGGCTCCAGGCCATCAGGCAGGCCGCCAGGCCCTGCGAAAGCCCCTGCGCGTAAATGGCCTGCAAGGCCGGATTGAGGGCCATGGCGGCGACGAGCAGCGTGCCCCACCAGCGCCCGCCCAGGCGCTGCCCCAACCGGTACACTGCCAGCAGGGTCAGCAGCGAGAGCGCCAGTGCGAACAGGCGCGCGGTTTGCAGGCCTGGCGCAAACAACGCCTGCGCCAGACCGGGAATGAGAAAACTGAAGGGTAATTTGTTGGTCCAGGGGCCGTAAGGTTGGAAGGGGGTGTAATCGCCCTTCACAAAAAGCAACCCTTTGTAGTTGTAGGCGCCTTCATCCATGATGGACGGCATATGTACGGCGAACTGCGCGCTGTTCCAGGCATACGCCAGGGCAAAGGCCAGCGCCACGGCCTGCGGCGCGGCGGGATGCTGCAGAATGCGGCGAATCAGGTGCGCAAGTTTTTGGATCATGGATGGGGCCTGAATGAGCGGATTTTGTTTATTATAGCGGAACTTCGCCGCGCGAACGCGCAGAGTCTTAAAACAAAAAGGGCTGCCTGATCTGGCAGGCAGCCCGGTTTTGGACCCAACAGAGTCTAGTTTCCGTCGATCTCGTCCTGCTTGGCGCGGGCGATGAAATCGGCCACTGGCACAGGGCCGGGATTCTCGCCGTTGCGCAGGCGCAGGGCCACTGCGCCGGCTTCGGCTTCCTTGTCGCCCACCACCAGCATGTAGGGGATCTTCTGGTTCTGGGCATCGCGGATCTTGGCGTTCATGCGGTCGCCGCGCTCGTCGATTTCCACGCGCAGACCGGCGGCTTTGAGCTGTTCGGCCACCTGGCGGGCATACTCCACATGGCGGTCGGCGATGGGGATGAGCATGGCCTGCACGGGCGCCAACCAGACGGGGAACGCGCCGCCGAAGTGCTCGATGATCACGCCGAGGAAGCGCTCGGTTGTGCCGGTGACGGCGCGGTGCAGCACCACCGGAACGTGCTCCTGCCCGTCTTCACCGATGTACGAGCAGCCCAGGCGTGCCGGCTGGATGAAGTCCACCTGAATGGTGGAAAGCTGCCAGTCGCGGCCCAGCACGTCGCGTGCCAGGAAGTCGGCTTTGGGGCCGTAGAAAGCGGCTTCGCCTTCGGCTTCAAAGTAATCCAGACCGGCACGGTCCATGGCCGAGCGCAGCGCCGATTCGGCGCGCGTCCACTTTTCGTCGTCCTGGACGTATTTGCCGGCTTTGCCGCGCAGCGAGAGGCGCACGCGGTAATCAGAGAACTTGTAGCGGTTGAGCACCTCGCGGATCAGGTTGAGCGAGCGCAGAAACTCGCTTTCGATCTGATCGGGCGTGCAGAAGGTATGGCAGTCGTCCTGCGTCAGCGAGCGCACGCGCGTCAGGCCGTTCAACTCGCCGGTCTTCTCGTAGCGATAAAGCGTGGCAAATTCAGCGAAGCGCAACGGCAGTTCGCGGTAGGAGTGGCGGCCCATTTCGTTGAAGAGCGTCATGTGCGACGGGCAGTTCATCGGTTTGAGGCGGAAGGTGATGTTCTCATCCACCATGGGCGGGAACATCGCATCCTTGTAGTTGTCGTAGTGCCCGGAGCGGCGATAAAGGTCTTCTTTGACGACATGACCGGTCCACACATGTGAGTAGCCATAGCTGGTTTGCAGGTCGCGCACATAGGATTCCATTAGATGGCGCAGCATTTCGCCGCGCGGCGTGAAGAGCGGCAAACCGGGGCCAACGTCGTCGGAGAAGTAGAACAGCCCCAGGTCTTTGCCCAGGCGGCGATGATCGCGCTTTTTGGCCTCTTCCAGGCGCCAGAGGTAATCCTCAAGCTCTTTGTGCGAGTACCAGGCCGTGCCGTAGATGCGCTGCAGCATGGGGCGTTTCTCGTCGCCGCGCCAGTAGGCGCCAGCCACGTTCATCAGTTTGATGGAGTCGGGGTCAATCACGCCGGTAGATTCCACGTGCGGGCCGCGGCACAGGTCGGTGAACGAGGAATGCGTGTACAGCGAAATTTCGGGCTTTTCGGTGATCGGATTGCCGTCCTCGTCAAAGCCGCCCTGCTCCAGGCCCTGAATCAGCTCCAGCTTGTAGGGCTGGTCGGCGAAGACATGGCGGGCTTCTTCGGCGCTGATGACACGGCGCTGGAAGGGGGCGTTGCTCTTGATGATATCGCGCATGCGCTTTTCGATGCCTTCCAGATCCTCGGGGGTCAACGGGCGGGGCAGATCGAAATCGTAGTAGAAGCCGTCTTCAATGGCCGGGCCGATGGCGACTTTGCCGGTGGGGAATTTCTCCAACACGGCCTGGGCCATGACATGGGCGGCGGAGTGACGGATGCGGTAAAGCAACGACTCCTCGTATTTTTCTTGCTTGCTTTCAGCCATTCTTACCTCCATAAGGTTCAAGGTGCGGGCAAATGCGTTGGCCCGCCGAATGAGATGGAGTGGGGGAAACAAAAACTCCCACCCCGACCCGGGGCGAGAGTTGCATGCTCACGCGGTTCCACCCAGATTGACCGGCCCGATGCCGGACATCTCATTTAGACCGATAACGGGGTCAGCCGGTTGCCATACTCAGACGCGCTTTTCTGGGTTCCGCTCGCAGGGGGTTTTCGCCGCGGTTTCCGGTGAAGGCTTTCAGCCGGTGGCCTTCACTCTCTGCCGGGGAGGGCGCGGGTACTCGTCCTGGTCATCGCGTATTGTTGAGACGTATTATAACGAGTTTGGGGGTGAAAAGCAAGAAGAAGTGACCAGTAGCCGGTGGTCAGTGGCCAGATCCAGACCCCGAAGGTCACGCAAGGCCGCAAAGAACTCAAAGAAGATGCACTTTAACACGATCCAGCCGTCGTCCCCAGCGGCGAAGAGGAGCAACCACGGATGGGCACGGATGGAGATGAGGAAAGCAACGCGATATGATTGGTGGGACCGAATTGGACGAAACGTGGGCACGGGGTGACCGGGCATGTTGTGGTTGCGATCGCCATCCCCGTGCCCGTACGAAGAGGAAGAAAAAGCGCCGGAAAACCGGCGCTGAGTTTAATCCGGCCATGAGTTTAACCCCATGGACTTGGGTCGGGAGCGGTGTAGGACTCGAACCACCGGTCTCGAGCCCTCCCTGTGGGGGTTGCGATGGCGCAAAAATGGTGAATAGTGGGTAGCTATGATAATAAAAGCGCCGGAAAACCGGCGCTGAGTTTAACCAGGCCATGAGTTTAACCCCATGGACTTTGGTTGTGGGCGGTATAGGACTCGAACCTACGGCCTTTGCGATGTCAACGCAATGCTCTAACCAACTGAGCTAACCGCCCGAAGTGAGCGTATTATACAGCAGCCCCCTCGAATTGGCAATAGATTCGCGCCAGGGAGTGGAGATGGATTTACTGCTGCCAGATCGGAAAGGCTTGTCAGATGTCAGACAAAGTGATACAATCCTGGCATCTCCTCAACACAGATTGGCGACTGTGAAAACCGGACAGGACCTCCTCCTGTCCGGTGTCGCTTTCTATAGAGGGGTATAATGGATTTTCTCAACGTTCTTGACATTGCTGGATTCATTTTGCCGAGGTAAATCATGCTGCCTGTTGAAATTCGACCGGGAATCCATTGGATTGGGTTGAACGACCGTACGACCGATTTGTTTGAAGGATTGTGGCCCATCAAGCAAGAAGGCGTCTCGCTCAATAGTTATCTGATCCTGGATGAGAAGAAAGTCATCATTGACGCCACGCGCGAGATCATGGCGGTGGAAATGCTGGGCAAGGTGCAGCGCCTGACCGACCTGGCCGGCATTGATTATGTGGTGATCAACCACATGGAACCCGACCACAGCGGCGCGCTGCTGGCGCTGCGCCAAATCGCGCCGCAAGCGGTGTTGCTGTGCAGCGAGCGCGCCAAACGCATGTTGGCTGATTTTTACGGCATCACGGACAATGTGCAGGCCGTGCGCGATGGCGAGACGCTGGAACTGGGCACCCATACGCTGCGTTTTATCTCCACGCCCAATATCCACTGGCCGGAAACGATGATGACGCTGGAGACCCGGGAGAACATTCTGTTCTCGTGCGACGCCTTTGGCGGGTTTGGCGCGCTGGAAGGCTCCATCTTCGATGATGACATGGATAACCTGGCCTATTTCGAGCGCGAAGCACTGCGATATTACACCAACATCGTCGCCAGCCGGTCGCGGCCGGTGCTGAATGCGCTGCAAAAGCTGGCCGCGGTGGATGTGGCGATCATTGCGCCTTCGCACGGGTTGGTTTGGCGCGGACGGCCCCGCCGCATCCTGGATCTGTACCGCCGGTGGGCCGAACTGGGCGCGCAGCCCGGCGAGCCGGGCATCACGCTGATGTATGGTTCGATGTACGGCGACACCGAACGCATGGCCGAAGCCATTGGGCGCGGTGTGCAATCGGTGGGTGTGCCTTTTGTCAGTTACGACGTGACCCACACGCACCCCAGCTACATTCTGGCGGACCTGTGGACGCGGCACGGCGTGCTGGTGGGCGCACCGACCTATGAAGGAGAGATGTTCCCGCCAATGACCGCCGTGCTGGATATGGCGCGCCACAAAAAGGTGACCGGCAAGCTGGCGGCGCGCTTTGGCAGTTATGGGTGGGGTGGCGGCGCACAAAAAGCCTTTGAGGAAATCGCCGCAGAGCTAAAATGGAATCTGGCCGGAGCGCTGGAATTCATGGGCGCGCCCAAAGAGGATGACCTGCTGCGCGGCGAACAGTTTGGCGCAGAATTCGCCCGGCAGGTGCGGGATACCGCAGCATCGTAGCATTGGCCGCCGCCAGTGGGGAGGCGCGAGGGCAACCATGACGAGGAGGTAATCGTGGTCATATCGGAGGTTGAGATCATTTTTCGTTTGCTTCTCGGCGCTCTGCTGGGAGCATTGGTGGGGTTTGAGCGCGAGCGACAGGGCCAACCGGCCGGATTGCGCACGCATACCATCCTGGCGGTTGGTTCGACACTGGCAATGACCATGTCGATTAACATTGCCATGCAGTTTCGCCCGACCGTGCCCAATGGTGACCCGGCGCGCCTGGCTGCGCAGGTCATCTCGGGTATTGGCTTCCTGGGTGCCGGGGCCATTCTACGTTACGGCACCAGTGTAAAGGGCCTGACGACCGCCACCTCGCTGTGGACAATTGCCATTGTCGGGCTGGCGGTAGGCGCCGGACATTATTTCAGCGCGGTGGCTACAGCAATGCTGTTGCTCGGTGTGCTCACCCTGCTCAATATTCTGGAGAAGAAGGTCATTAAAGTTTTTTCCGGGTTGAGCGTGGTGGTGACGGCTGAAGATCGGCCGGGGGTTATTAACGAAATTCAGGCGATTTTGGAAAACGAACACAAACGCGTCAGTTCCACGGGGCTGGAGAAGGATTTGGTGTCGCATACTCTGACGGTGGCCTTCTTCATCCGCACGCAAGAAAACGAACCCATGGAAGCCACCTACGAGGCGCTGGGGCAGGTTCCCGGTGTGCTGAGTTTTAAGATCAGTTAGGCCATCCGATGAAATGCAAACAGCGCAGACGGTAAAAATCTGCGCTGTTTTGATTCGCGGTGGGATGGAGTTCAGGCGCGCATGGCTTTGCGGGTCTGCCACACCATGCGAAAGAATTGGATGGCGTGATGGACCGGTTTGATATGGCTTTTGCGTTCGCGGTAAATGGTCTGGATGGGCACCCAGGCCAGCTTGAAGCGGGAGCGCACGCAGACCATGATCATCTCGACTTCAAATTCAAACCCCTGTTCGCGGCTGGTGAGGACGGATTGCATCAGTCGCCGGCTGATCAGGCGGTAGCCAGATTGGTTGTCTTCGATGCGCGCGCCAATGGCCCAGGAGAATAACCCGCGACC
>DAOUGY010000208.1:0-3631 GCA_034428975.1 Anaerolineaceae bacterium
TCGGCCCCAACGGCGCGGGAAAGAGCACTCTGTTCAAAGTTTTGGTCGGGCTGCTGCCGCTGCGCAGCGGCGAAATCCGCATTCACGGCCTGCCGCTCGGTCACCACAAAACCTGCGTGGCCTACGTACCCCAGCGCGAAGAAGTGGACTGGCGCTTTCCCGTCACCGTGCGCGACGTGGTGATGATGGGTCGCTACGGGCGGCTGGGTTGGCTGCAAAACCCCACCCAAACCGATCACGATGTGGTGATGGCCAGTTTGAAGAAAATGGGGCTGGATCGCTTCGCCAGTCGCTCCATTCAGGATCTGTCCGGCGGGCAGCAGCAGCGCGTTTTTCTGGCGCGCGCGCTGGCCCAGGAGCCGCACATCCTGCTGATGGATGAACCGTTCACCGGCGTGGACCTGTCCACCCAGGAAACCACGCTGGCGCTGCTGGATGACTTGCGCGCCAATCAGGTCACCGTGCTGGTCTCCACCCACGATCTGAACATGGCCGCCCAGCGCTTCGGCAGCGTGCTGCTGCTCAATCAGCGCGTGGTGGCCTACGGCACCCCGGCCGAGGTTTTCACTCCGCAGATGATTCGCACCGGCTTTGGCAGCCAGGTGATGTTCGTGGAAGGCATGGCCGTCGTGGATCAGTGCTGCGGTGGAGACGAAGAACACACCCACGTGCATACAACGGAGGTGCAATCATGATCGAATGGTTGACCGCCCCGTTGGGTTATGCCTTCATGCAGCGCGGTCTCATGGCGGCGCTGATGGTTGGCGTGTTGTGCGCCGTGATCGGCTGCTATGTCGTGCTCAAATCGATGGCCTTTCTGGGCGACGCGCTGGCGCACGCCATTCTGCCCGGCGTGGCGGTGGCCTATCTGCTGCAGGGCAACCTGCTGCTGGGCGCGCTGGTGGCGGGCGTGGTGGTGGCCCTGGGAATCGGGTTCTTTTCCAAACAGGGCACCATCAAAGAGGACACCGCCATCGGCATCCTCTTCACCGCGGCGCTGGCGCTGGGCATCGCCTTGATCAGCACCATCCGCAGTTACGCCGTCGACCTCAGCCACATCCTGTTCGGCAACGTGCTGGGGGTTAGCCCGAGTGACTTGTGGTTAACCGCCATTTTGGGTGGGCTGGTGCTGCTGGTGGTGGTGCTGTGTTACAAACAGTTCCTGGTGGTCTCCTTTGACCCTGTGCTGGCCTCTACTCTCCGTCTACCGGCCGGCTTTTTGCGCAACCTGCTGCTCGTGATGCTGGCGCTCACCACGGTCGTCTCGATGCAAACCGTCGGCGTCGGTCTGGTGGCGGCC
Organism: Anaerolineaceae bacterium; assembly: GCA_034428975.1. Lineage (GTDB taxonomy): Bacteria > Chloroflexota > Anaerolineae > Anaerolineales > Anaerolineaceae > DAOUGY01. The sequence goes on from DAOUGY010000208.1 coordinate 1,301, forward strand.
ATGCTGGTCACGCCGGGCGCCACCGCCTACCTGCTCACCCGCCGCCTGCCCTCAATGATGGCCCTGTCGGCCGTGTTTGGGGCTGTGGCCAGCCTGACCGGCCTGTATTTGAGCTATTACCTTAACATCGCTTCCGGCGCGGCCATCGTGCTGGTGGCCACCTTCCTATTCCTGATTGCATTTGTCTTCGCCCCCGAGCGCGGCATCCTGTGGGAAACGCTGCGCCGCCGCCGGGCGGCCTAAGGAGATTGCCTTGACCTCGTCCGGAACTCTGTATATCGTCGCTACGCCGATCGGCAACCCCCAGGATATCACCCTCCGCGCGCTGGAGATCCTCAAGACCGCCGATGCGGTGGTCTGCGAAGAGGTGCGCGAAGGCAGCACCCTGCTCAAAAAGCTCGGCCTTCCCGCCAAGGAACTGATCACCCTCAACGAACACAACGAGCGCGAACGCATCACCGAAATCATGACCCGCCTGGCGCAGAACCAAAATCTCGCGTTGATCTCCGACTGCGGCACGCCGGTCTTTGCCGACCCCGGCCATGCGCTCATCTCCGAGGTGACCGCCGGCGGCATGCCGGTGGTGCCCATCCCCGGGCCTTCGTCGCTAATGGCCACGTTAAGCGTGCTCGACTTCCACCTGGACAGCTTCGTCTTCGGCGGATTCCTGCCGCGCCAGCCCGAACCGCGCCGCCAGCATTTGCAAAAGCTGCGCGGGCTGCGCATGGCGGTGGTGCTGATGGATACCCCCTATCGCATGGGCGCGCTGATGGAAGAAGTGGTCAAAATCTTCGGCGCCGGTCAGCAGGTCACCCTGGCGGTCGACCTGACCCTGCCGTCCGAAAAAGTGTACCGCGGCAGCGCGTCCCTGGTGCGCCAGCAGATCGGAGCGCGCAAGGGCGAGTTCATCCTCGTCCTGCATCCCCCGCAAGGCGGGCGCTGATCGCCGAACGGCTCATTGTTGATTCATCCGTCTGTTGGAGAAACCATGTATCTGGCTGTCAATTACTCTCATGACCTGGAAGCCCTGGTGCAAAGCGGTCAGGTCGTCATCGATCGCTTCAAATGCCCGGCCTGGCCGGACATGATCGCCCGCGCCCAACAAACCCTGCCGGTCAACATCCACTTCGGCCTGACGGTCGGCAAAGGCATCGGCAACGCCTGGGATGTCGAAACGCGCGCCCCCGCCGACGTGGACGCGATTGAAGGACTGCTGCGCCTGACCGGAACGCCGCTGGTCAATGTGCACATCACCCCCCGAGTCGAGGATTACCCGCACATCCCGCCGCAATCCACCCGCCCGGAGCATGTTGAGGAAATCGTTGAGAACACGCTCAAGGACCTCGTCCCGCTGGTGCACAGCTTTGGCGCGCGCAACGTCATCGCCGAAAGTCTCAACGGCGACACCGAATTCCTCACCGCCGGGATGCTGCCGGACGTGATCCGGCGCATTGTGGAAGCGGCCGGCTGCGATTTTCTACTGGACGTGTCGCATGCGCGCATGTCCGCCGCCGCGTTGGGCATGGACACGCGCGAGTATTTCAGCCGCCTGCCGCTGGAGCGCACGCGCGAGCTGCACATCACCGGCGTGCACAAACTGGAAGGTAAATGGCTGGAGATCCTCGAGCCGGTCGAACCGCAGATGACGGCGCGCCTGCGCGGGCGCGATTTTGATCACCTGCCGTTGGGCGAGGCCGACTGGGCAATTCTGGGATGGGCCAAAGACGAGCTGCGCGCCGGGCGTTGGGGCCGGCCGTGGATCGCGTCGTTTGAGTACGGTGGCGAATCGGGCATGTGGTCGGCGCTCAGCGACGATGCCGTGCTGCTGGAGCAAATCCCGCGTCTGGCACAGTTCTGCCGCGACGTGAGCGTGAGGGAATAATGACAGGAGGATTCACCACAGAGGCACTGAGCACATGGGGAAACAGCTCGATTAAAACCTCTTCTCAGCGCCTCTGCGTCTCCGCGGTGAACTTGTTTGGATACCAGGAAAGGATCGATTAAATGCCACGTTCCATCGAAAGTAAATACCGCGCCAGTTTGCCCTTCATCCGTTTCATGCAAACCAGCCTTCCACTGTCGTTGTCCAGCCGGATGCTGAAGATCAGCCTGCCGCTGGTCCGTTTAAAAGGCGCCGTCACCCACAACGCCGTATCCGCCAACGGCGTGGCCTGCGAGTGGGTCATCCCTCAAAACTACCAGCCGGAGCGGGTACTGCTCTATTTTCACGGCGGCGGATTCATTTATGGATTAAACCCTCTGCACCTTCAAATGGGCGCCTATCTGGCCCAGGAAATGCGCCTGCGCATCCTGATGGTGGATTATCGTCTG
>DAOUGY010000209.1:0-7374 GCA_034428975.1 Anaerolineaceae bacterium
ATGGATTGGTTAAAGTCCACTTCGCCAAAGAAGAGGAAGTGTACCTGCCGATTTTGGACCAGTATCTGACACCGGAGCGAGCGGAGAAGATGTTCGCCGCCATGGAAGCCGCGGCGCATGAGGCTAAACACGACGCGCACGCCCATTGATGCCGGTCTTTTCAGGCGGTATACCAGAATCCCTTCCTTCGATTCGACGGAAAGTTTTCGAAGAATGCCTCCACAAAAGAAGAAAGCGCCCTGTGAAGAACTCTCTCAGGGCGCTTATCGTATTTTTGAATGCAGGAAATTACTTTTCCAGAGCTCCCGCGCTGATCCAGTCGATCAGAGTCTGCAAGTCTTTAGGGCTGAGCTGCATGAAGTGCGGTTTTGACCCGGTTTGAACTTTGACCAGGATACTGGATTGGGGGTCGCCGGGAATAACGATGGGGCCGTCGCTTCCTCCGGTCATCACTGCCTGGTAAGAGGTCAGGTTAACACCTTTTTGTCCTCCCACGCCGTGACAGCCAGTGCAGCCCGCCAAAATGGCGGAAATGCTGTTCTCAAAAGTGACCGGGCCGGTAGGTGTGCCTGCCGGGGCGGAGGTGTCAGGCGTGGCGGTCGGTGCCGGAACATCATCTTCCGGTTCCAATTCAGGCAATTCATGGATATCCAAGATCTGGCGCACAGCGGGGGCGTCAAAGCCGGCAAAATCCCAGCGGCCGCCGTGACAGGCGCTGTTAGAGCAGAAGGATTGGTTGCTGACCCCGCCAGGGTCCTTTACCGAGTGACAGGCCGAGCAGGAGGAATTCATTTCGACATGGTGGCGACTGATCCACGAGGTGTCCAGGTGGCTGTCCGGTTCCGGGCCACGGCTGATCTCAATATTGGTGACGAACTTGTCCGGGCCTGTGACAACCGGGATGGAATGGCACAGGTTGCACTCCAGTCGCACGGCTTCTTTCTCGGCGCTTAGATGTTTGCCGTCATGGCAGCGGAAGCAGCCTGGCGATTCGCTGTGGCCGATGTTGTTGGGGTGGGTTTTCCAATCCATCTTCTGGTCGGGAAAATTCGCGTCGGCATAGGCGGATTGCAACGCTTCCACCGCGGTTGTGATCAAATCACCATTTTGGGTGTAGAAATCTGCGTATTCCTGGCGGTACAAGGCATCCAGACCGGCGATAGCGTCTTTGGCGCTTTGGACGTCCGGGTAGCTTTGGCTGAACACTTGCAAAGCTTTCTGTTTGATATCCGGAATATCGGTTGAAACCCGGCCGTTGGTCATCAAGGTATCGACGATGGTTTGCGGGCTGCCGACGGAATGCGCTGTGCGGTTGTGGCAGGTGATGCAGTCCATTTGTTTGAGCTGATCGGGTTGCACTTTGGATGCATCGAAATTGGATTCGACGTTAACATATTCCGTTTTTTGCCCACCCGGAGCCGTCACAACCACGTAGGGAATATCTTGCTGTTCTGGATCGGTGGCATAGTAATATACCGGGTTTTCGATGTGCCAGTGGATACCGTACCCCAGGCCTTCGCGGGATGTACCTCCACCGGTTTTGATGACCAGCGAGGTGATGGTGGCGGAATTTTCAGCATCTTCCGCAAAATGCTTGATCTCGACCAGTTTATCGGCGGAAAACACTTCGGGTTTATGGCAGTTTTCGCAGGCTTCGCGAGCAGGGGCCATATTTTTGGCTATGATCGGGTATTCATAATTACCCAAAACCATGGCAGAACCTGTCTGCCAGGAATATTTGATCTTACGCTGCACCATCACGGAGAGTTTGTCCCGACCCATATGGCAGTCTTCACAGGTGACATTGGTGTGGGCAGAATTCTCATGAGTGACGTATTGGGGCGGCATGGTGTGGCAGGTGAGCCCGCAGAATTTGACCGAGTTGGTCACCTCCCAGACAGCGTTGGCAGAAACGAAGAAAATTACGACCACTATGGCTACGACAACCAATGGGAGAACACGGACAAGAGTTTTAGAATCGTCGGATGGCAAGAAGAACTTCTTGATCGCGCTCACGATATCCCTCCAGAAAACGAGCATAAATTGATATATGAGATAGCATTACAGGGGTTTGGTTAATTCTACCTAAGAATCGGGTTAAATACAATGAAATTTGTCAAAAAGCTTTGAATTGCATAAGATGCTTGTTGGCACCTTAATAGATTGTTGCGTCGGTTAAAGAATTAAAGGTGGCTTTAAAAGGATCGTCGTATGTTTTCGACCTTGTACCACAAGAATTGGTATACACTGCTTCTTCATCATAGGTAGCAGAAAAACGCGAATCTTCTGAAGATGTCGATGACCAAGATCCCGAGTTTTCCTGCGTTGGTAATGTATAATTTCAGCGTGACCGAACCGAAAACTTCTTCTTCCAAAAATAAAAAAACACTTACTGCCGCTTTGGCCTTTAGCGGAGTTGCCGGTTTGGCGGTAGTATACTCTGTCCTGCGCACCCCGTCCGAAACTTCATCCGCGGTTCTATTTGACTATTCCGCTGCACGGCTGATGGCGGCATCTGCGATACTGGCAATCACGGTTGCGTTGCTGGTATTGGCTGGCGGCGCAATGCGCGGCTCGGCCTGGTGGCAGCGCCTGGCCGGCAAAGCGGCGGTTCTTCTCGCTCATCAAGGCGCATTGTTTGCGCTGATTGTTCTGCTTTTTACAGCTTTCCTCAGCATAGTGGCAGTTCTGGCTCTGAGTCTTTCTTCCGCGGCAAACGAGCTGGTCATTCTAAAAAAGATTCTTGAGTTGTTGGGCACAAGCCTGATCTGGATCGAATTTCTGTTTCTTCTTGCAGGCTTACTCATTTTTAAATACAGCCAACCTGTTGGGGGATGGCAAAGTTTTTGGACGCCCCTGCGGCTGGCCGTTATATTCCTGATCATCACAGCCGTCTACACTATTGCCCTTAAAACGTTTATGACCCTCACCTGGGATATTCGCATGCGCCGGTTGGAGGAATACATTTTCCTGCCGGCTGTGATTTTCCTGATATGGGGTTTTCTGCAGCACGCCTATCGTGAGCGGGCCTGGTTTCCGGCGGCGCAGCGCGTTTTGCTGCTGATCGGTATTGGTGTGGTGACCTATGCAATCTACCGCCACACGGCGCAGTGGATGGAATGGCAGCACACACCGTCTAAAGCCTACTGGCATGAACTGGCGGATGCATTTTTACGTGGACGGTTATATTTAACCAATCCGACCGACACGCATGACCTGACATTTTACAACGGGCAGTGGTATGTGCCCAACCCGCCATTGCCGGCGCTGGTTTTAATGCCTTTTGTGGCGTTGTTTGGCGCGGCGCACATCAATATGGTGTTGTTCTCCATTGTGTTGGGATCGATCAACGCGATGTTGATTTTTCTGATCCTGGACCATGCATCGCGGCTGGAGTTGATTCCCACCGGACTGCGCGCCAATCTGTGGCTGACCGGCCTGGCGGTGTTGGGCACGTCGCATGGGTGGCTGGCGATCATGGGACGCATGTGGTTTATCAGCCAGTTGCTTACACTGGGGTTTGCCGCGCTGGCTGTCTTGGTTGTGTTGCGGCGGCGTTCCCCCTGGTTGGCCGGATTATGCCTGGGGCTGGCCGTGATGTCTCGCCCAAATGTATTTACCCTGTGGCCATTTTTAGCCGGTTTAGCACTGGTTCTCTATCCAAAAGAGGCCGGACGAATTCCATGGAAATCGTTTCTCGCCTGGGCGGTGCAATCGGCTGTGCCGGTGGTGGCGGCGGTGGCCACATTGCTTGGCTACAATTACATCCGATTTGATAATTTCTTTGACTTTGGCTATGTGACCATTCACACCGCGGAGTGGTTGAGCGATGCGGTGCGCACCTACGGCATGTTTAACCCGCATTTCATCCCTGCCAATTTATACGCCATGTTCATCAAGCTTCCCATTCTCGAAATGCGCGACGGCTGCCTGTATTATTCGCCGACGCATGAGGGAATCAGCATGTTGGCGATGACGCCGGCGTTGATTTATATTTTCCGTCGCTGGAAAATCAACCTGTGGACCATCAGCGCAGGGCTGTCGATAGTGCTCTCGCTGGGCTTGTTGGTGCTGTACCACAACACGGGTGCATGGCAATTGGGTTACCGCTATTTGATGGATTTTCTACTGCCAGTGCTGCTACTTTTGGCGATTGCCGTGGGAAAGCGGCCCGGCTGGCTGTTTCGCGTGTTGGTGGGAATAAGCGTGGCGGGTAACCTGGCGGGTATCCTGTGGTGGTTTGGCAAGGGTTGGTGCTAAATCGCGGATTTTGATTCTTGCAGCAAGGGGCGTCAAACCAGAATCCAGTTGATCACCCATAAAGCGATCATGCCGGCGGCGATGGTGAGCAACGCGCTGCGTGTACGCCAGGCGATAAGCATGGCGATCAGACCGGCGGGCAGGCGGGCATTATCCAATGCAATGGTCACCGCGCCGTTGCGGATGAGTAATTCCTGAAAGATGATGACCGAGAGAACCGCCGGCGGAACCAGGCGCAGGGCGCGCTGTAGCAAAACAGGGATGGAGACTCGCTCAAACAACCAGATGAAGGACAGGCGCGTCAGGTAGGTGAGCGCACCGGCGGCAACCATCATCCACCAGATGTTCATGATTTACCCTCCACCAGCAGCCCGGCGAGAATTCCGGCCAGTGCGGCGGCGATGATGCCCAATTTGTAGGGCAATGAGAAGGCCAACAGCGCGACAACCCCGCCTATGAGTGCAGCGGCCACCCCGGCGCGATCTTTGAGCGCAGGTACCACCAGGGCAATGAAAGTCAACGGCAGGGCAAAATCCAACTCCCAACGGGCCGGAATTACGGCGCCCAGCAAAATTCCCAGAGCGGTGCTGATTTGCCAGCACGTCCACAAGCCCAGGCCTGCGCCAAGGAAAAACCAGTGCTGGTTACCGCGGTTGCCTGCCCGGTTGTAATGGGTAATGGTGACGGCATAGGCCTCATCGGTGAGCAGATAGGCCAAACCGGCTTTCCAGGCCGGGGAAAGGTGGCGGACGTGTTCGGCTACCGACGCGCTGTAGAGCGCGTGGCGCAAGTTCACCACAAAGACCGTCAGTACGAGCACCAACCCGGGCACCGCCTGATGCAGCAATTGCGCGGCGACGAACTGTGAGCTGCCCGCAAAGATGATAAATGACATGGATTGGGCGGCGGCTGTCGGTATGCCGGACTGGCGCGCCAGCACAGCGTAGATCATGCCAAACGGGGCGACGCCCAGCAGGATGGGGGCGACAGCCTGTACGCCGCGCCAAAACTCATTGCGGCGGGTGGGGGTGGATGGCAGAGATACGTCCATTAAACCTCAGGCGAATCGAAAATTTCAGCATGAAGTTTACCAAAAAAGTGTTGGATTGGCGATTTTTAGCGTAATTTGGGCCGAAACGGTTTGAAATTTAACTGGATGCGCCGGAATAACGTTTGACACCCAGCCGCCAAACGCGTGAAGCCGCCCAGAAACAGACCGCGCTGATGGCGGCATACAGCAGCACCTGGGGACCGGTCAGTTCACCGCGCAGCGCTTGCAGCGGTACGGTGGTGGCGACGGCGATGGGGATGAGGAAGGTGACGATGATGCGCAGCCAGGAGGGGTACACGCCGGCCGGGTAACGGCCGGTATCCAGCAGGGCTTGCAGCAGGGTGACATTGTTGTCGAATTTGGTGAACCAGAACGTGGCCGCGATCATCACGATCCACAGGCTGTAGAGGATGATCGCACCGGTGATACACAGCAGGAGAAACGAGACCGCTTCCAGTGTGGAGATGCGCATGGCGCTCATATGGATGCCAATGCCAATCAGCACGGCTCCGAGCAGGATGTCCCAGACGCGCCAGATGACCATGCGTGAGAAAGTCATCAGGAACATGCTGTCGGCCGGCTGAAGCAGGGTGTAATCCAACGTACCGTCACGGACAGCGGCGTTGAAGCGTTCGGTGTTGGGCCAGATGAGAACCGACATGAGCGCATTGACCAGGTGGAATACACCCAGCAGGGCGATCAACTCGCCCAGATTCCATCCGGCCAGGGTGTCGGTATTTGAGAAGATGATGTTGAGGCTGATCAGCTCCCAGGCGAGATTGGAAACTTCCAACAGGATGTTGACCAAGGTGTCGACGCGGTAGGCCAGGGCCATTTCCACATTGACTTTGAAAAAAGCGGAGATCAGGCGCAGGGTATGCATGGATCAGGCCCCCACCGCCGAGAAGCGCTTGATGCCTTCACGCCAGATGACGGAAAACAGCGCGGCGAAAAGAACCAGCCAGACCAAACCGACGGCGTAATCCAGCAGCATATCGTTGAACGGCAGACGCCCCAGAATGGTTTCGATTGGTACATACAGGAAATTTTGAAAGGGCAGGAACTGCGCGATGGATTGAACGGTTTGCGGCATGAGCTGAAGCGGCACGAATTGGCCGGAGAAGAGGATCACGATCAAATAGAAGAATTGTGCCACCGAATACACGCGCGTGGTCCAAAAGGCCAGGCTGGTGACAATGCAACCAAAGAGGAAATTGAGGGCAAAGCCGAGCAAAATGCCCGGAATGGCGGGAAGGATCGTCTGCAGGCTGACGGCAGAGTAGTCGGGGCGGAAGATGAAGAACAGCACCAGCCAGATGGGTATGAATACCAACAGATTGAGGGCTTTGTTGGCGAGATTATAGGCCAGTGAACCGGTCAGCATGGGGTGGACCGGCCGCAGCAGCTCGCCGGAGAGCGTGCCGTCCTGGATCTTGTACGCAAAGATATGGATGGTGATTTCCGAGGTTAACTGGTCGACGATTAACAGCGTGAGGTAGTAGGTGATGAAATCGTTGGCGGTCAGACCGCGCACGCTGCCCTGGCTACCGGCCACAGATACCCACACCGCCAGATACACCACGGGAGAGACCAGCCAGTAGAACAGATACATGAGCATGTTGGCGCGGTACTGCCACTGCTCGGCCCAGTGGATTAACCAGAATCGTCGAAGGATGCGCATCAAGGATTATTCCTGAAAAGCTTGTTCGATGACGCTTTCAATGGGCGGATCCTCAATGGTTAAATCGAGGATGGGAAGCTCGGCGAGCAGGCGCGTGGTGATGCGGGTGACTTGATCGGCAGGTACCTGAAGATATTGTTTGGTGCTGTCCGATTCCTCACCGCCGTTTTGGATGGGCGTGCCATATTGCGATAGATCACACGGGCAGGGTGGAGCCAGCCGCATGCCAATGCGTTTGAACGGCGCAATGCGCCGCGATAATTCGTTCAGGCTGCCGTCGTATTTCAAACGGCCGTGGTGGATGATGATAACGCGTTCACACAGAGCGGTGACATCCGCCATGTAATGACTGGTGAGCAGCAGCGTGGCGCCGGTGCGGCGG